>RZYE01000128.1 GCA_009930425.1 Actinomycetota bacterium
GCCATGGCATGACCATAATGCGGAAACCTGCTGCCCACACGGGGTTCGGAAACTTGTTGCCCACACCGGGTTCGGACGAGTCGGATCTGGGCCACTATGGTGCCGTGAGCGAAAACACCATCAGAGTCGACCTGTTGACACGCGAGTATCCCCCCAACATCTACGGCGGTGCGGGGGTCCATGTGGACGAGCTCGCGCGCGTCCTCCGCAACCTCATCGACGTGCGCGTGCACGCCTTCGACGGACCCCGGGAGCCCGGGACGGTGCCGGAGGGGGTGACCGGGTACTCCGACCTCCCGGAACTCGCGGACGCGAACGCCGCGATCCGCACCCTCGGCGTCGACCTGGCGATGACGATCGGGACCGAGGGGACCGACCTCGTGCACTCGCACACCTGGTACGCCAACATGGCCGGCCACTTCTCGAAGCTGATCCACGGCGTGCCGCACGTGGTCTCCGCGCACTCCCTGGAGCCGCTGCGCCCGTGGAAGGCCGAGCAGCTCGGTGGCGGCTACCGGGTCTCCAGCTGGGCAGAGAAGACCGCCTACGAGGCAGCCGATGGCATCGTCGCCGTCTCCAACGGCATGCGCGATGACATCCTCCGCTCCTACCCGGCGATCGACCCCGCCAAGGTCGAGGTGATCCACAACGGCATCGACCTCGCCGGGTGGGTGGCTCCCGAGAAGGACGACCCGGAGCGCCTCGCGACGCTGGCGAAGTGGGGCATCGACGAGTCCCGGCCGATGGTCGTGTTCGTCGGCCGGATCACCCGGCAGAAGGGCCTGCCGTACTACCTGCGCGCCGCCGAGCAGTTGCCCAAGGACGTCCAGCTCGTCCTGTGCGCCGGCGCACCGGACACGCCGCAGATCATGAAGGAGGTCAGCGACCTCGTCAAGGGCCTCGCCGCAGAGCGGGAGGGCGTCATCTGGATCGAGGAGATGCTGCCCCGCAAGGAGCTCGTCGCGATCGAGTCCGCGGCGACCACGTTCGTCACCCCCTCGGTGTACGAGCCGCTCGGCATCGTCAACCTCGAGGCCATGGCCGTCGGCATCCCCGTGGTCGGCACCGCGACCGGTGGGATCCCGGATGTCATCGTGCACGGCGAGACCGGCTACCTCGTGCCGATCGAACAGCTCCAGGACGGGACGGGCATCCCGGTGGACCGCGAGCAGTTCGAGTCCGACCTCGCCAGTGCCCTCAACGCGATGGTCTCCGACCCCGACCGCGCCAGGGAGATGGGCGTCGCCTCCCGCACGCGCGTCGAGGAGCACTTCTCGTGGGACGCCATCGGCGAGCGCACGGTCGAGTTCTACAGGAAGGTGATCGGCCGCTGACGTCCGGCCGACCTCACGGGCCCCGGGCGACCGGGGCCCGTTGCATGTCCGGGCCGCGGGCGCCCGGCAGGATAGATTGGATCCATGGCCGAAGTCCTCGAGTTCTCCCATGTCTCCGTGCGCCGTGGCAACAAGGTGATCGTCGACGACGTGACCTGGCAGGTGGACGACGGCGAGCGCTGGGTCGTGCTGGGGCCCAACGGTGCGGGCAAGACGACGATCATCCAGCTCGCTGCCGGACGGATGTTCCCCACCCGGGGAACCGTCGCCGTGCTGGGCGAACGGCTGGGGGCCGTGGACGTGGCCGAGTTGCGTACCCGCGTCGGATTCGCCTCGGCCGCCCTCGCCGAGAGGATCCCCGGCACGGAGAAGGTGCTCGACGTGGTGCTGACCGCGGCCTACGGCATGACCGGGCGGTGGCGGGAGGAGTACGACGAGGCCGATGTCGAGCGGGCCCATGAGCTGCTCGCCGCCTTCGGGGTCGGCGGACTCGCGGAACGTCGCTTCGCGACCCTCTCGGAAGGAGAGCGGAAGCGTGCGCAGGTCGCGCGTTCCCTGATGAGCGATCCGGAACTCCTCATCCTCGACGAGCCGGCATCGGGCCTGGACCTTGGCGGCCGGGAGGTCCTCCTCGGTGCGCTGGGGGCCCTCGCGGTGGACGCGCACGCCCCGATCCTCGTCCTCGTCACCCATCACGTCGAGGAGATCCCCCCGGGTTTCACGCACGGCCTCCTGCTGCGCGACGGCCGGGTCGAGGCCGCCGGCGAGCTGGGCGACGTGATGAACTCCGATCACCTGTCGCGTACATTTGGAATGCGACTCGTGGTGGAGCACCGCGACGGGCGGTACACCGCCCGCGCCGGTTCCTGAGAGGAGGGGTCGATGGCCTGGATGTGGTGGCTGGGCGCGGCGCTCATCCTCGGCGTCGTCGAGATGCTGACGGTCGACCTCGTCTTCGTGATGTTCGTCGGTGGCGCCCTCGCCGCGATGGTCGTCGCGCTGCTCGGCCTCCCCGCCTGGGTGCAGGTCATGACCTTCGCCCTCGTCTCGTGGGCGCTCCTCCAGGTTGCGCGCCCTGCCGCGAAGGCGTGGATCGAGTCCTCGACGCCGGACACCAAGACCAATGTCGACGCCCTCATCGGCCGCAACGCCCGCGTGGTCCACGAGGTGACCGAGGAGACCGGACGGGTGAAGTTCTCCGGTGAGGTCTGGACGGCCCGGAGCGCACGCCGCGGCGAGGTCTTCGCCGTCGGGGAGGACGTCGTCGTCACAGCCATCAACGGTGCCATCGCGATGGTGGCCCGTCCCGAGCCGCCCAGCGGCACCCACTGACACACTAAGGAGTACGCCTTGGACGCCGGACAGATCATCCTGTGGATCCTCCTCGCCCTCTTCGTGATCTTCGTGATCACCGCGATCTCGCGCGCCGTGCGGATCGTGCCGCAGGCGGTCGCCCTGATCGTCGAGCGGCTGGGGAAGTTCCAGACCGTCATGTACGCCGGCCTGCACTTCCTCATCCCCTTCGTCGACAGGGTGCGTGCCGGGGTCGACCTGCGCGAGCAGGTGGTCTCGTTCCCGCCCCAGCCGGTCATCACGTCGGACAACCTCGTCGTCTCCATCGACACGGTCATCTACTTCCAGGTCACCGACCCGAAGGCAGCGACGTACGAGATCGCCAACTACATCCTCGGCATCGAGCAGCTCACCGTCACCACGCTGCGGAACGTCATCGGCTCGATGGACCTCGAGCAGACCCTCACCTCGCGCGACCAGATCAACGGC
Organism: Actinomycetota bacterium; assembly: GCA_009930425.1. GTDB lineage: Bacteria > Actinomycetota > Actinomycetes > Actinomycetales > Actinomycetaceae > UBA1383. The sequence continues at coordinate 3,117 of RZYE01000128.1, forward strand.
CAGCTCCGGGGTGTCCTCGACGACGCCACCACCAAGTGGGGCATCCGCGTCAACCGCGTGGAGCTCAAGGCGATCGACCCGCCCGCCTCCGTCCAGGGCTCCATGGAGCAGCAGATGAAGGCGGAGCGGGACCGTCGCGCGGCGATCCTCACGGCCGAGGGCGTGAAGCAGTCCCAGATCCTCACGGCTGAGGGCGAGAAGCAGTCGGCGATCCTCCGGGCCGAGGGCCAGGCGCAGGCAGCGATCCTGCGGGCGCAGGGCGAGTCCCGCGCCATCCTCCAGGTGTTCGACGCCATCCACCGCGGCAACGCGGACCCGAAGCTGCTGGCCTACCAGTACCTCCAGACCCTGCCCAAGATCGCAAACGGCACCTCGTCGAAGATGTGGATCGTCCCCACCGAGTTCACGACCGCGCTCGACGCCATCACCAGGGGCTTCGGCGGCGTGGGTGGCGCCGAGCCGGGCGGGTCCCCGGAGCCCTCGGGCCCCGTCGACTTCGGGGCCCACGACTCCACGATGGTGGACGACCTCGCCAACACCGTCCTCCAGGACCCGTCGGAGGCCCTGCGTGCGGCGCAGTCGGAGGCCGCGCGGGCCACTGCGGACGCGACGGAGGCGGGCGAGGGCTCGGGAATGCCCTTCTCCAGGACCGCCGAGGCAGGGATGCGGTCCCCGGAGACGCCCCCGCTGCCGGAGCGCCGCCCCTGGGATGCCGAGCAGGAGCAGCCGCTGAGCGGTCGCCGTGCCGACAAGCCCGACGAGGAGCCGCAGTCCCCCGAGGAGCGCTTCGGGCCCCGGTGATCGTCGAACTGTCCGACCCTGACGATCCGCGGGTCGTCGAGTACACGAACCTCACCGACGTCGCGCTCCGGACCCGGGTGGAACCGGAGCGCGGCGTCTACATCGCGGAGAGTTCCGCCGTGATGCGGCGCGCCGTCGCCGCCGGCCACCGGCCCCGGTCCTTCCTCATGGCACCTCGCTGGCTCGAGTCCGTCGCCGACGTCCTCCAGCAGGCCGGCGGCGCTCCCGACGGCGGCGAGCTGCCCGTGTACGTCGCGCCGGAGGAGTTGCTGCGCGGCGTCACCGGCTTCCACCTCCACCGGGGTGCGCTGGCCTCCATGGACCGGCCGGTGCTGCCCGACGTCGCCGCGCTGCTGGCCGGTGCCCGTGGCGGGGCCGGGGCGCGCCGCGTCGTCGTGCTCGAGGACATCGTCGACCACACCAACGTCGGTGCGGTCGTCCGGTCGGCGGCGGCGCTCGGGGTGGACGCCGTCCTCGTCACGCCGCGCTGTGCGGACCCCCTCTACCGCCGTGCCGTGCGGGTGTCGATGGGCACGATCTTCCAGGTTCCCTGGACGCGGATCGGCCCGTGGCCGGACGGGATCGACCTCCTGCGCTCGCTCGGCTTCACCGTGGCAGCGCTCGCGCTCGGCGAGGGGTCGATCCCGCTCGACGAGCTCGCCGCACGGGCGCCGGAGCGGCTCGCGCTGGTCCTCGGCACCGAGGGCGACGGCCTCGCGGCCCGGACGATCGCGCGAGCCGACCTCAGCGTGACGATCCCCATGGCCGGTGGGGTGGACTCCCTCAACGTCGCGGCGGCGGGTGCGGTGGCGTTCTGGGCCACGCGGCTCGGTTGACCGCCAGCGTGCCATCTTCGCGAACAGGCGTCGCAAACGCTAGGTTGGGACCATGACGACTCGAACCATCACCCCCGCCGAACAGGGCAGGCTCCGGACCCTCAACCTCGCTGCCGCGGCGCTCCACCTCGCCCAGGCGGTGGCGGTCGTGGTGCTCGCCACCGACTTCGCCCTGCCGATCACGGCGTCCTACATCGCAGGCCCACCCGGAACCCCGCCCGGTCCCGCGACGAACCTGGCCGACCTCCCCACCGGCCTCGCGGTCGCGGGCTTCCTGTTCCTGTCCTTCCTCGCGCACCTCATCGTCGCGACGGTGTGGTTCAGGAACTACATCGGGGACCTCTCCCGCCAGATCAACCGGGCGCGCTGGGTGGAGTACTCCTTCTCCTCCACCCTGATGCTCGTGGTCATCGCCCAGTTGGTGGGCATCACCGACGTCAGCGCCCTCATCGGCATCTCCGGCGCCAACGTCTCGATGATCCTGTTCGGCTGGCTGCAGGAGAAGTACGAGGTGGCCGGCGGAGGCGGTTGGCTCCCCTTCATCTTCGGCTGCATCGCCGGGATCGTCCCCTGGCTCGCCGTCATCTTCTACACCATCGCGCCGGGATCGGACGCCGAGCCGCCCACGTTCGTGTACGCGATCGTCGTCTCGCTGTTCCTGTTCTTCAACGTCTTCGGCCTCAACCAGTGGCTGCAGTACCGCGCGAAGGGCCGCTTCGCGGACTACCTGTTCGGCGAGCGTGGCTACATCGTGCTCAGCCTGGTGGCCAAGTCCCTGCTCGCGTGGCAGGTGTTCGGCGGCACCCTGGCGGCCTGAGGTGCGCACCTACGCGCGCTCCTTCCTCCTCGCGCTCGCGCTCGGCGCATCGGGCGCAGCGATCGGGGCACTGCTCTACGTGACCCTGAACCCGGTGCTGGAGGAGTCCACGGGCTTCCTCCGCGAACTCCAGGGCCCGCTCTGGAACCTGGTCCCGCTGCTCGTGCTCGTCGGGATCCTCCTGGGGTTCTGGCTCGGACGGCCCCGGGGCCCGGGGGACTGACTCAGAGCGCGAGCCCGTCGACCACCTC
>RZYE01000605.1 GCA_009930425.1 Actinomycetota bacterium
TCCCTCGTGCACGAGGGACTCCGGCACTACTTCCTGGTGACGTTCCCGCAACAGCCAGGGGCACTGCGGCACTTCCTCGAGGACGTGCTCGGCCCCGAGGACGACATCGTCCTGTTCGAGTACGTGAAGAAGAACAACCGGGAGACCGGCCCCGCGCTCGTGGGCATCGACCTGGCGCGGGCGGACGCCCTGGCGGACCTGCTCGCCAAGATGGACGCCAGCCCGCTCGCCATCGACAAGCTCGCCCCCGACTCCCCCGTGTTCGAGTTCCTGCTGTAGGGGTGCGCGGCGGCCGGGACGCGCCCACTGCCCGCCGGTTAGCATCGAACATGGGTGAAACCGGGGCCACTGATGGCTGAGTCGTTCGCCGTCCCCCTGAACAAGGCGATGGAGCCGTTCGTCCTCGCACTCGATGTGGGGTCCACCGGCACCCGCGGCGGCCTCTTCGACGCCACCGGCCGTCCCATCACCCGAACGCGTATCAAGGCGGACCACGCCTTCCGCACGAACGCGCAGGGCCGCTCCGAGATCTCCCCGGACCAGGTGGTCCACGAGGTGGCAGCGGTGCTCGACGCCGTCGCCCGCCCGGAGTTCGCCGGCCGCATCGCGGGCGTCGCGATGGACACCTTCGCGTCCTCGCTCGTGGGCGTGGACGAGGACGACGCCGCCGTCACCCCCTGCTACACCTACGCGGACACCCGCTGTGCCCGCGAGGTGGAGCAGCTGCGGAGCCTCGTGGACGAGGACGAACTGCAGCAGCGCACCGGCGCGCGGCTCCACACCTCCTACCTGCCCGGGCGGCTGCGCTGGCTGAAGCGGGTGGAGCCGGACACGTTCGAGCTGACCCGGTGGTGGATGTCGCTGGGCGAGTACGTGCAGCTGCGCCTGCTTGGCGTGCACGGAGTCGCGCTCTCGACCGCCGCCTGGGGCGGGCTGATCAACCGGCAGACCATCGACTGGGACCAGGAACTGCTCGACCTCCTCGGCCTGCATGACGAGCACTTCAACCCCATCCGCCTGCCCGATCAGCCCTTCACCCGGATCCCGCGCCGGATCGCCCGCCGGTGGCCCGGCCTCGCCGGAGCCGTCTGGTTCCCCTCGATCCCGGACGGGCTGGCCTCCAACCTCGGTCCCGGCGCCTCCGACGAGCGCACCATGGCGATCTCCGCCTC
>RZYE01000013.1 GCA_009930425.1 Actinomycetota bacterium
CGATCCCACCTCCAGCCCGACTGCTCTTGCCACGGCCGTTCCCCTGCCAGTCATGCCGCCGGAGATGGCGAACAACGACGCGGCGGGTGCGGAGGCGGCGGCACGGTATTTCATTGATGTCTACGGGTACACCTACATTTCGAGAGATCTGAGATTGTTCGAGGACATGGCACACACGGATTGTGTCTTCTGCAACTCTGTAATCGCGGAAGTTGAAGAGATGATCGCTGATGGCGAGACGCAAGCGGGCGGCTTGGTTTCTGTCGACGCCGTGACTTCGAATGAGTATCACGAAGACTTCGGGGTCCACATCCTCGAAATGGAGACCACCCAGCGACCTTATGTGGAACTTGATCACTTGGGGAAAGTGATCGAAGAGAGCGATGGAAGCAGTCTTAACGTCTCGATGATCGTGCAGATGAAGCCAGACGGCTGGGTGGTTCTAGAGGCTGGTTCGGGCTCGTGATAACGCTCACGATTAGAATTGCTCTAGCCGTATGCTGCTCGGTTACGGCTGGTCTGATGCCTGCATCTTCTGCTGTTGCTGATGACGCTGATACTCGATGGGAGGCCTCGATGGGATCTGCTTCATTCAACGTCGGTGCCATGAAGGACATTATCGAAAGCGCGCCTGCCACGCCCGTCGGCGCTTGGAGTGCAGACGCCCCCATTTCCATCGATGACTGCTCCGTCTTCCTCGCCTACGGCTCCCACGACGATCCGACCATCATCGACTGTGTCGGCGTGGAGATCAGGAGCGCGGATTTCGAGATGCCGCCCCCGCCGTACTTCCTGATGAACGCCACCGGGGACGTCATCGATCGTGCGGACATCCCGATCGTGGTCACTCTCGCCGAGTTCCGGTCGCTGCCCATCGACGGCGGTGTGCTCGAGATGCAGCCCGCCGCGGCCCAGGTGCTCGTGAACATCGAGACCGTCGCCTGGTCCACGGCACGCACCCACGTCCTCGGCACCACGATCCTCGGGACACCGGTGGAGGTGCGTGCCACCCCCATCGAGTGGTCCTGGGACTTCGGCGCTGGGACGCAACGCTTCGCCACCACGACGCCAGGCGGTCCCTACCCCAACCTCGACGTCTCCCGCACCTACGTCAGGACCGCCGCGTCCCAGTCGATCGGACTGACGATCACCTGGGCGGGCGAGTACCGCGTCAACGGCGCCGGCCCATGGCTCCCGATCGCCGGGACCACGACGACGTCGTCCGCAAGCTCGCCCTTCGACGTCGTCGAGGCGCCGGCTCGCCTCGTGGTGGGGGCGCTGGACCAGGGCTGACCGCGACCAGGGTTGGCCACGATGGACCAGGGCTGACCGCGACCAGGGTTGGCCACGATGGACCAGGGCTGACCGCGATCAGTGCTGTCACTCCTGCTGCCAGGACCGCCAGAGCGCGGCGTAGCCGCCCCCGTGGGCCACGAGTTCCTCGTGCGGACCGATCTCAACGATCCGCCCATCCTCCATGACCGCCACGCGGTCCGCGTCGTGCGCCGTGTGCAGCCGGTGCGCGATGGCCACCACGGTCCGCCCAGCGAGCACCGCGCTCAGCGAACGCTCGAGGTGCCTGGCGGCCCGCGGGTCGAGGAGGCTGGTCGCCTCGTCCAGCACCAGCGTGTGCGGGTCCAGCAGCACCAGCCGGGCGAGCGCGAGCTGTTGGGCCTGCGCCGGGGTGGGCGTCAGCGCCCCGCTGCCCACCTTCGTCCCCAGGCCGTCGCCGAGCGAGTCCACCCAGTCGAGCGCGTCCACCGCGAGGAGGGCCCGGCGCATGTCATCCTCCGAGGCGTCGGCCTTCGCCAGCCGGAGGTTGTCCGCGATCGTGCCGACGAACACGTGGTGCTCCTGCGTCACGAGCGCCACCTCGGACCGCAACTCCTCCTCCGTCAGGTCCACCAGTCGCACGCCACCCACGGTGACGGAGCCGCCGGTCGGGGGGTGGATGCCGGCGAGCATCCGCCCGAGCGTGGACTTGCCCGCCCCGGAGGGCCCCACGATCGCGAGCCGCTCCCCACGCCGGAGGTCCAGCGACACCCCGTGCAGCACGTTGTGGCCCGCCCTGTAGGCGTAGTCCACCTCCCGCGCCACGATGTCCTCACCGTCGGGCTGCTCGTGGGAGGGGTATCGGTCCGGTTCCACGAGGTTGACGCCGAGGATCCTGGAGAGGGACGCGTTCGCCACCTGGATCTCGTCGATCCAGAACAACAGCTCCCCGATCGAGTGCCGCACCTGCACGGAGTACAGCGCCACCGTGGAGACGGCCCCCACGGTCGCGAGGCCGCTGCCCACCAGCCACGCGCCCCAGACCACCACCACGGCGGTCGGGATCACGTACCCGAGCACCATCCCGATGAACAGGATGGCGCGCAGGAACAGCGTCCGGTCCTCCCAGTGCCAGGCCTCACGCAGCGCGTCGGTCATGCGTCCACGGCGGCGTGCGCCCAACGAGAGCTGGTCGACCGTGGCCGCATGCTCCACGGACTCCGTCATCACGCCGTTGATCTCCGCCCACGCCCGCGATCCCTTCAGGTAGGCGGGCGTGGCGCGCTTCAGGTACCACCGGGCGAACCCCACGAGCAGGGGCACGCCTGCGAGGAGGGCGAACGCCGTCAGGGGCGAGGCGAGGAAGGCGGCGACGAGGGTCAGCGCGATCGTCGTCGTCGTCACGAGGACGCGTGGCACGCCGAAGCGCACCACCCACTGCACGCGGTCGACGTCGTTCGTCGTCCGCCCCAGGAGGTCTCCGGTGCCGGCGCGCTCCACGGTGGAGAGCGGCAGGTGCGTCACGATGTGGAGGAACTCCTCGCGCAACTGCGCGAAGATGCCCTCGCCCAGCACCATCGCCTGCCGCTGTCCGATCCCCGCGAACAGCGTCTGCAGCAGGATCGCGAGGGTGAGCAACCAGCCAACCTGCGTCACGGCATCGACGGCGGTGCCTGCGCGCACGGAGTCGACGAGCCCGCCCAGCAGCCACGGCACGGCCAGCGCGGCGAGCGCGGCGGCGGCCTGGAGGGCGACCACGCCGAGCAGTGCCGTGCGGTGGTCGCGCAGCAGCCGGCGGGAATAGGTCCAGACTGCGCTGGTGTCAGCGACAGGCAGCAGCATCCGTCACCTCCTCCGTGTCATTGCGCCGGGTCACGACCCGGCGGTAGTCCATGGCGGCGGGGTCGCCGTCCTGCGCCCGCTGCAGCAGGACCCGGTGGGAGCCGTGCGTACGCACGCCGGTGGCATCCAGGAAGACCACCTCGTCCGCGTGCTCCAGGACCAGCGGGGACGCGGTCACCACCACGGTGGTCAGGCCGGCTCGGTGGCGCTTCAGGTTGATCGCGATGCGGCTCTCGGTGTGGGCGTCGACGGCGCTCGTCGGCTCCACCAGCAGGAGCACCGGGGCACCGGTGAAGGTGGCGCGGGCCAGCGCCACGCGCTGGCGCTGCCCGCCGGAGAGGGACCGGCCCTTCTCCGTGATCTCGCCGTCCAGCCCCCCGGGGATGGACTCGAGCACGTCCCGCGCGTCGGCGACCGCGAGCGACTCCACCACGCGCAACTGGTTGCCGGAGTCGAGCACGTCGACCTCGTGGCGGAGCGTGCCGGTGAACAGTTGGGGCGTCGCATCCGAGAGCACCACGGTGCGGCGCATGGCCGCGAGCGGCTGGTGGACGATCGGCAGGTCCGCGATGGTCACCCCGGCCGACTCGGCGTCGTCGAGGCGGGCGAGGCGGCGCAGCACCGCCGCCGACGTCTCCGGCGTCGGCGAGACGAGGACCGTCAGGAGACCCCGCCGGATGACGACGCCGGAGCCCGGGTCCCGCAACGCGACCTCACCCTCGAGGGGGAGGGGATCGGCGTCCGCATCCGCGTCCCCGAGCCGGCCCGCGGCGGGGGTGACGGCCAGCACCCGCGAGATCCTGCGGGCGGCGACGAGCGCCCGGGTGAGGAACTGGATGAACTGGCTGACCTGGCGCAGCGGCTCGGCGAGGAAGGCGGTGTAGCCGTAGAAGGCCACCAGTTGCCCCACGGTGATCTCGCCGGCGATCGCGAGGTTGGCGCCGAACCAGACCACGCCCACCACGAAGAGCCCCGGCAGGAGGACCTGCAGGGCCGCGAGGATCGACTGGGTGTTCGCCACGCCGACCCCCGCCCGCCGCACCGCCTGCGACTGCTCGCGGTAGCGCGCGGCGAAGACGTCCTCGCCACCGATGCCCCGCAGCACGCGCAGCCCGGAGACGGTGTCCGACGCGAGCGACGTCAGTTCACCGGTCGCCTCCCGGTGCCGCGCCTGGCGCCGCTGCAGTGGTGGGACGAGGACGGCCACGGCGGCGGTCACCAGCGGCAGGCCCACCAGGACCGCCACGCCCAGGATGAGCGACTGCTGCAGCAACAGCCCGGCGATGACGAGGTAGGAGACGAGCCCACCGACGAACATGGGCAGGGATTCCATGAGGTTCCCCATGTGCACCGCATCGGTGGCGACCGTGGCCACCACTTCGCCCGTCGCGAGCTTCCGCGTCACCTGGTCCCCGGTGCGGGTGACGTGCTTCCCCAGCATGTCGGAGCAGGTGAAGGCGGCCCGCATCCAGTTCGCGACCTCCGCGACGTGGCGCACGGCGGCGGCCACCGCGGTGACGGCGCCCAGTGCGAGCAGCAGGCCCGCGTAGCGCCAGAGCTCCGCGGTCGCACCCTGCTCGAGGCCGGCATCGATCGCCTCGCCCAACAGGTAGGGGGTCAGCGCGAGCGCGACGAAGTTCAGCGCGGCGACCACCATGGCGCCGAGCAGGAGCCACGCCTGGCGGGCGGCGAGCCACGCCAGGAACCGCACGGGGTGGCCGTGCGGCGGATCGTGGGGAAAGGTATCGGGGTAGCGGAGCACTCCGCCGAGCGTAGTCGTGGCCACCCCCGAACTCGATTCTTTATCGGTGTCCCGCGGCCCAGAGGCGCCGCTGGATTCAACTACGCTGGAGCGGTGACACCCAATCCAGCCGACGACGTTGCCGCGGCAACGGAGAAGCGAGCCCGCGGCATCTACTCCCGCTACCGGATCATGGCAATGATCACCGGGGGCATGCTGCTCCTCCTCACCCTCGAGATGGTGCTGAAGTACGTCTTCCAGCTGAACGGCGTCTCCGGGTCCGGGGAGCCGGAGCCCGTGATCGGTACCTGGGTGGCGATCATCCACGGCTGGATCTACGCCGTCTACGCCATTGCCGTGTTCCAGATCTGGTCCTTCATGCGCTGGTCGCTCGTCCGCCTCGCGCTGCTGGTCCTGGGCGGGGTCATCCCGGTCCTGTCGTTCGTGATGGAGGCCCGCGCCCGGCACTGGTTCGAGGCCGGACTGCCGGACCGTGTCGAGCGCGCCCGCCGGCTCGCCTCCGCGGAGAGGGGATGACGCCCGTGCCTGACCACCGCCCAGTCCTCGTCGTCGACTTCGGGGCCCAGTACGCCCAGCTCATCGCCCGCCGCGTCCGCGAGGCCAACGTCTACTCCGAGATCGTGCCGCACTCGATGCCGCTCAGCCAGATGCTGCGGCGTGACCCGGCAGCGATCATCCTGTCCGGGGGTCCCGCCTCTGTGTACGCCGAGGGCGCCCCGGGCGTCGATCCCGGACTGTTCGAGGCCGGCGTGCCGGTGCTCGGCATCTGCTACGGGTTCCAGGCGATGGCACGTGCCCTTGGCGGCGAGGTGGGGCGGACCGGTATCCGGGAGTACGGTTCCACGTCGGTGACGGTGGCGCGGGAGGGCACGCTCCTGCGTGGTTCCCCGGCCATGCAGGCGGTGTGGATGAGCCACGGCGACTCCGTCCAGCGGGCCCCGGAGGGCTTCGCGGTGCTCGCCACGTCCCCGGGGTCGCCGGTCGCGGCGTTCGAGGACGCCGGCCGCCGCCTGTTCGGCATGCAGTGGCACCCCGAGGTCCGCCACTCCGTCCTCGGCCAGGAGGCCCTCGAGCACTTCCTGTACGAGGGCGCCGGGATCGCTCCCACCTGGACGCCCGGCAACGTCATCGCCGAGCAGGTCGAGCGCATCCGGGCCCAGGTCGGCACCGGCAGGGTGATCTGCGGGCTCTCCGGCGGCGTGGACTCCTCCGTGGCGGCGGCGCTGGTGCAGCGCGCCGTCGGTGATCAGCTGACCTGCGTGTTCGTGGATCACGGACTGCTCCGGGAGGGGGAGGCGGAGCAGGTGGAGCAGGACTTCGTGGCGGCCACCGGCATCGACCTCGTGGTGGTGGACGCCGCGGACACGTTCCTCGGCGCGCTCGCCGGGGTGACCGATCCGGAGGCGAAGCGCAAGATCATCGGCAGGGAGTTCATCCGCGCCTTCGAGGGCGCGGCGCGCCGGATCGTGGCGGGGGAGGGCGAGGTCGAGTTCCTGGTGCAGGGCACGCTGTACCCGGACGTGGTGGAGTCCGGCGGCGGGGAGGGCGCCGCGAACATCAAGTCCCACCACAACGTGGGCGGATTGCCCGAGGACCTCCAGTTCTCGCTCGTGGAACCGTTGCGCACCCTTTTCAAGGACGAGGTCCGCGCTGTCGGCCTCGAACTGGGCGTCCCCGAGGAGATCGTGTGGCGTCAGCCCTTCCCCGGTCCCGGTCTGGGGATCCGCATCATCGGGGAGGTGACGAGGGAACGGCTGGACGTCCTGCGGCGCGCGGACGCGATCGCCCGGGCCGAGCTCACCGCCGCCGGCCTGGACCGCGAGATCTGGCAGTGCCCGGTGGTGCTCCTCGGGGACGTCCGCTCCGTGGGCGTGCAGGGTGACGGCCGCACCTACGGCCACCCGGTGGTGCTGCGGCCGGTCTCCTCCGAGGACGCGATGACGGCGGACTGGTCCAGGGTGCCCTACGAGGTGCTGGCGCGGATCTCCAACCGCATCACCAACGCCGTCCCCGAGATCAACCGCGTGGTGCTCGACATCACGTCCAAGCCGCCGGGCACCATCGAGTGGGAGTGAGCTCGGGCTGGATGGGTCAGGCCCGCAGCGCGGCCGCCGCGTCGTAGACGGTTCCGGTCCGCGCGAGCACGTCGTCCCAGTCGTACGGCGGGGGCGTCGAGCGGTTGCGTGCCGTGATGGACCCCAGCAGCCCCGGCTCGCGGACCAGGGCGACGACGGCGGCGGCGAGGGCGGCGTCGTCGTCCGCCACCAGGGCGTCCACGCCGTCCGTGAGGCGCTCCGCGGCCCCCGACTGGGAGCGCACCACGACGGCGAGGCCGGCGGCCTGCGCCTCGAGCACGGCGATCGAGAACGCCTCGAGGACCACCGGGGCCAGGTAGGCGTCGGACCGCCGGTAGAGCTCCTGGAGACCGGCGCGGTCGAGACGGCCCGGCAGGTGCACCCAGTCCTCCATGCCGTGCCGGCGCACCCACGCTCGGGCCGACTCGAGCTGGGGCCCGTCGCCGGCGATCGTGGCGCGCAGGGGGGCACCGGGTCCGAGCTCGTCCCCGGCGGCCCGGAGCACCCGCAGCAGCGCGCCGATCCTCTTGCGGGGGGCGAAGCGGGTCGCGGAGACCACGTGCACGCCGTCGTGGGGGATCGGCTCCAGCCGCCACGCCTCGACGTCGATGCCGTTGCCCACCACCATCACCGGCGTGCGCGTGGCCGCCTCGACGGGGCGTGCGCAGAGCTCCGAGACGGTGGAGAGCTGGATTCCCCACTCGGGGAACCCGCTGACGGCCGCGAGGGCACGGTAGGCGGCCGAGACGGCCGGGGTCCAGACGCTGTGGATCGTCAGGACGGCCGGCCGGTTCCCGACGGATCGGAGCGAGCACTGCACCGAGGGTGCGGTCCCGCCCATGTGGAAGTGGACCACGTCCGGGTCCAACCTGTCCGCCAGCTCCCGGAGGTGCCGGGGCGCGAGCGGGTGGACTGGCATTCCCAGCGGCATACGGGCTGCGGCGCGGTAGACGTCGACAGGTCCGTGCGCCTCGCGTGACCTGCCCTGGCCGCCCGGGCCGGGCATCGTGGTGGTGAAGACCGCCACGTCGTGCGACTCGGCCTGGTGTGCCGCCAGCTGGGACACCTGGACCTCGATCCCGCCGAGCATGGGCAGGTAGCAGTCGGTGACGTGGAGGATTCGCACGGGCACCACTGTCCCACGGGCGTCCGCACCAGGGCCGCACGGACGGGCGCCGGGGAATGTCGTGGTAGGACCTAGGTCTGCGGTATGTTCACCGATACTTCACAAATCGGGGCGAAGGTCCCAATTTTCCGGTAAACTGGACCCTGAGCAGGACCCCCTGGGAGTCCAGGCGGGAGCCTCCCGCTGACCAGACCGGACGGGCCTCGGCCCGTCGCACGTCCCCGAAAGGACCACGACCATGGCCACCTCATCCGCTCCAGTCCGCCTCGCGGGCATCATCTCGCTCATCCTCGGCGCGATCTTCATCGTCGCCGGCGGGACCACCTGGGCCATCGTGTCCAGCCAGCTCTCGGCCGAGAACATCACGGTCTCCGACGACGCCCCGTTCCTCGGTGGCTCCACCGTCAGCGGCCCGTTCTCGGCGTACGCGCAGGCCGAGGTCATCGACATGCACGCCCGGGAGAGCTCGGAGGGACGCACCTACGCGGAGCTCGGTGCCCTCGTCCGCCAGGCCCAGAACGACGGTGACGAGGCGCTGGCCGAGGAGCTGCAGGCCCAGCGGACCACGGTGATGAACGGGTCCTTCCTCCGCGCCTCGCTGTTCACCTCGGTCGTCGCATTCGGGGTGAGCGCCCTCGTGATCGGACTCGGCGTCATCCTGGTGATCCAGGGCCTTGCCTTCAACCGGCTCGCGAAGGCGGCCGCCGTACCGGCCGTCGCGGAACGCGAGGCCGTCCACACCCACTGACGAGGCGGCGCCGGCACTGCCGGGCTGAGCCGGAGGGGCCGGGAGGGATCCCGGCCCCTCCGCGTACCCGCAGGTCCGGCTCGCGCCAGCCCGCATAATGGACCGCATGGAATTCCTGTCCTCCCTCCTCGTCCTGCTCCACTTCCTCTCGTGGGCACTCGTGCTCGGCCTGTCCGTCGGGTTCCTGCGCAGGGGCGAGGTCCCCAAGGGCCTCATGCACGGTGCGATCAGTGCCCTCGTCACCGGCCTGCTCATCGTGGGCGTGTGGGAGATGCGAGATCTCGACGTCAACCACGTGAAGGTCGCGATCAAGCTGGTCCTCGCCGCCGTGATCGCCGTCCTCGCCGTCCGTGCGGAGCGCAGGCCCGGCGGGGACGGGCTGCTCGCCCCCGTCGCCGGCCTGACGGTCCTCAACATGGTCATCGCGGTCTTCGTCTGACGTGCCACCCTTCGACGAGTTCATCGTCGGCGTCGTCATCCTCATCGGGGTTGTCGGCGCCGCGATCCAGGTCTATCCCGGTTCGCTCATCGTGGCGGCCGCGGTGTTCTTCTGGGGTGCGATGACCGGCGGAGCGGTCGGGTGGGCGGTCGCGATCGTCGCAGTCCTCGCCATCGCAGTCGCCGGCATCGTCAAGTACCTCGTGGCGGGCGGGCACCTGAAGCGGGCCGGCGTGCCGGGGCGCACCATGCTCATCGGCGGGCTGATGGCGATCATCGGGATGTTCGCCATCCCCGTGGTCGGGCTCCCCATCGGCTTCATCCTCGGTATCTACCTCGCCGAGTACGCACGATTGCGCACCCCCGCGAAGGCGTGGGCGGCATCGAGGTCAGCGCTCCGCGCCACCGGGCTCACGATCCTCATCGAACTCCTCGGGGTCGCCGTCGCCGTCGGCGCCTGGGTGGTGGGGCTGGGCCTGACCTGAGCCGGGCCGCGGGCGTAGCCTTGTCCCATGACAGGCCTCCAGGCCTTCGGGATGCACCACGAGCGCTACGACGCCTGGTTCGTGGAGCACGCGGCGGTGTACGTCTCCGAGTTGCTCGCCCTCCGGCCGTTCGTCCCGATCGAGGGCCGCGGGCTCGAGATCGGCGTGGGCACGGGCAGGTTCGCCGTGCCACTCGGCATCGAGGTCGGCCTGGACCCGTCACCCCCGATGCTCCGGATTGCTTCCACTCGCGGCGTCCGGGCCGTGGAGGGCGTGGCGGAGCATCTCCCCTTCGCCTCCGGCAGCTTCGACCACGCCCTCGTGGTCACCACCATCTGCTTCGTGGACTCCCCGACGCTGATGCTCGCGGAGGCGCGGCGGGTGCTCAGGCCCGGTGGTCGGCTGGTGGTCGGCTTCGTCGATCGTGAGAGCGAGATCGGCCGCCGCTACGAGGCGCACAGGTCGGAGAGCCTGTTCTACCGCGAGGCCACCTTCTTCTCGGCGGACGAGGTGCGGGAACTGCTCGAGCAGGCCGGCTTCACCGTCACGGACTGGGCCCAGACCCTCGCCCACAGCCTGGGAGGGACCACCGAGGTCGAGGCGGTGCGGCCCGGACACGGCCGCTGTGCCTTCGTGGTGGTGACGGCCCGCAACGGCGCCTGACCTCGCCGCAGGCCGTCGGGCCTCGCCGTCGGAGGCAGTCGGACCGCTCGCCTACACTGGGGGGCGCCATGAGCCTCTTCGACCACCTTCCCGGCTTCGCCTCGACGACGGCGCGCTCCCGGGCGCACCCGGAGGCGGCACTGCCGTCGCTCGCCCCGTCGACGGCGGCGCAGGACGTCGTGCGGGCGGACGTCCAGCGACTGCTGTCCGGCCTGAACCCCAACCAGCGCGCCGCCGTCGAGCACACCGGAGGGCCGCTGCTGATCGTGGCGGGGGCCGGCTCCGGGAAGACGCGGGTCCTCACGCACCGGATCGCCCACCTGCTGGCGACGGGCCGTGCCCGGCCCGGCGAGGTCCTGGCGATCACGTTCACCAACAAGGCGGCGGCCGAGATGCGGGAGCGGGTCGCGGCGCTGGTCGGCCCGGCCGGCCGCCACATGTGGGTGTCCACCTTTCACTCCGCGTGCGTCCGGATCCTGCGCGCCGAACACGCCCACCTCGGCCTTCGCTCCACCTTCTCGATCTACGACGCCGCGGACTCCCAGCGCCTCATGACCCTCGTCTGCCGGCAACTCGACCTCGATCCCAAGAGATTCAACCCGAAGGTGCTCTCCCACAAGGTCTCCGACCTCAAGAACGAGCTCGTGGACCCGGACTCCTACGCACAGCGCGTGAGCGAGCACGATCCGTTCCAGGCGGCTCTCCGGGACGCCTACAGGGCCTACCAACGCCGGCTTGCCGAGGCGAACGCCCTGGACTTCGACGACCTCATCATGACCACCGTCAACCTGTTGCAGGCCTTCCCCGGGGTCGCGGAGCACTACCACCGCCGGTTCCGCCACGTCCTGGTGGACGAGTACCAGGACACCAACCACGCCCAGTACGTGCTCGTGCGCGAGCTGGTGGGCACGGGCGAGGACGGCGTCCCGCCGGCCGAGCTCACCGTCGTCGGGGACTCGGACCAGTCCATCTACGCCTTCCGGGGCGCCACCATCCGCAACATCGAGGAGTTCGAGCAGGACTACCCGCACGCCTCGACCATCCTGCTGGAGCAGAACTACCGCTCCACCCAGAACATCCTGAGCGCGGCCAACGCCGTCATCGCCCGCAACGAGGGGCGCCGCGAGAAGAACCTCTGGACCGACTCCGGCTCGGGGGAGCAGGTGGTGGGCTACGTGGCGGACTCGGAGCACGACGAGGCCCGGTTCATCGCGGAGGAGATCGACTCCCTGAAGGACTCCGCGCGGACGCGGCCCGGGGACGTCGCGGTGTTCTACCGGACCAACGCCCAGTCCCGTGCGCTGGAGGAGGTCTTCATCCGCGCTGGACTGCCGTACAAGGTGGTCGGAGGAACCCGGTTCTACGAACGCCGTGAGATCAAGGACGCCATCGCGTACCTGCGTGCGATCGCGAACCCGGACGACGCCGTCAACCTGCGTCGCATCCTCAACGTCCCCCGCCGGGGCATCGGGGACCGCTCGGAGGCGGTGCTCGCGGAGTTCTCGGACCGCGAGGGGATCTCGTTCGGGCAGGCGATCGCGGCCACGCAGGACCCCGAGGTCCAGGTCATCGGCCTCACGGGCCGGGCCCGGAACCTCGTCGCCGAGTTCGCCGCTCTCATGGACTCCCTGCGGGCACTCGCGGAGACGGCCACGCCCGCCGAGGTCCTCGACGCGGCCCTCGACCGTTCCGGGTACCTCGCCGAGCTGCGGGCGTCCGACGACCCCCAGGACGCCACCCGCGTGGAGAACCTCGCCGAGCTCCACGCCGTGGCCGCGGAGTACTCCGAACTCGATCCCGAGGGTGGCCTCGGCGACTTCCTCGAGCGGGTCTCCCTCGTCGCGGACTCCGACCAGATCCCGGATGCGGAGGACGGCGACGGCCAGATCACCCTCATGACCGTCCACACCGCCAAGGGCCTCGAGTTCCCGGTCGTGTTCGTCACGGGGATGGAGGACGGCACGTTCCCCCACCAGCGCTCCCTCGCCGATCCGGCGGAGCTCTCCGAGGAGCGGCGTCTCGCCTACGTCGCCCTCACCCGGGCCAGGGAACGGCTCTACCTGACCCGCGCCGCGGTGCGGACCTCGTGGGGGACGCCCCAGCAGCTCCCGGGCTCACGGTTCATCGCGGAGATCCCCGCCGAGGTGTTCGAGTGGCGGCGGGAGGCCTCCGCGATGGACGCCCTCTTCGAGCGCCCCGGGGAGGGGGGCCGGTGGGGAGCGGGCCAGGGAGCGCGGGGTTTCCGGGGAGGCTCCGGGGCGCGGTCCTCCGCCGTCCGGACCACTCGCACCACCAGCGCCACGTCCCCGAGCTTCGGATCGGCCACCCCGCGCGCCGACGTGCCGTCCCTCCAACCCGGCGACCGCGTCACGCACGACTCCTACGGGCTCGGCACGGTCGTCGCGCTCGAGGGCGCCGGTTCCTCCGCCGTGGCCCGGATCGACTTCGGTTCCTCCGGCACGAAACGGCTGCTGCTCCGCTACTCGCCGGTCGAGAAGCTCTGAATCTCGACCTGAGCCTGAACCTCCACGGCGCGTCGCCACCGATCCCGCACGTCACGGACCTACGCTCCGAAGCATGGAGGCACGCAGGGAGAACCTGCGGGTGGCGGCCCGCCCGCGGGACATCCGGGGACTGGACGGGCTGCGGGCCCTCGCGATCGTCGCGGTCCTGGTCTTCCACCTCCGGCCCGCAAGCCTCACGGGCGGGTTCCTCGGCGTGGACGTCTTCTTCGTCGTCTCCGGCTTCCTCATCACCACGCTCCTGCTGCGGGAGATCACGGCCCGGGGTCGCCTGAACCTCCCGGCCTTCTGGAAGCGCAGGGCCCGGCGGCTCGTTCCCGCCCTCGCGCTCGTGGTGGTCGCCTCGGTCTCGGCAGGCCTCGTCATCGGGCAGGACCTGCTGGTCGGGATCGGCCGGCAGACCCTCGGCGCGCTCACCTTCTCCTCGAACTGGCTGGAGATCGCCGCGGGGTCCTCGTACTTCTCGACCACCTCGCCGCAACTGTTCGCCAACTTCTGGTCGCTCGCGGTCGAGGAGCAGTTCTACCTGTTCTGGCCGGTGCTGTTCGCCCTGTTCCTCGCGCTGTTGCCCACCTGGCGGACGCGGATCGCGGTCGCGCTGGGGGTCGCGCTCGCCTCGGCGGGGGCCATGGCCCTGCTCGTCGTGCCAGGGGAGGATGCCACGCGGGTGTACTACGGCACGGACACCCACGCCTTCGGCCTTCTCTTGGGCGTGGCTCTCGCCTTCGCCTGGGCGACGGAGTCCTTCCTCGACTCGACGGCGTGGCGGCGGTTCTCCCCGCTGACCGGCCTGATCTCGCTCGCCGGCCTCATCGCGCTGATGGTGGTGCTCGACGAGAACCAGGCCGCCACCTTCCGAGGCGGCCTCTTCGCGGGATCACTCCTGACGGCGGTCCTCATCGCCTCCCTCCTGCCCGGCACCTCACCTCTCCTCCACCTCCTCGAGTTCCGGCCCGTCACCTGGCTGGGGCAGCGTTCCTACGGGATCTACCTCTGGCACTGGCCCCTCATCCTCATCGTCACCGCCCTCATGCCCGCGGCCGCCCCGGACAGCGCGGGGGAGTGGACGAACAGGGGCCTCGCGCTCGGTCTGACGCTCGCCGTCTCCGCGGCCTCCTTCCGCCACCTCGAGACACCGGTCCGCCGGCACGGGTTCCGTGGCTCGGCTCGCCTCGCCCTGCGCGCCCTCGCCGGGCCCGTCCTCGTGCCCAAGCTGGCCACCGGGCTTGTCGCGGTCCTGGGCGTCCTGACGGTCGCCGGGATCGCGACCGCTCCCGAGAAGTCCGCCGCCCAGCAGGCCATCGAGGCGGGCCAGGTGGCGATCGAGGTGCAGGCCGGGGATCCCTCGGCAGCCCGTGGCGACGACGGCGCGGCCGAACCCCCGGGCGCCGTCGTGCCGGCCGAGGGCGCCTCCGAGCCCGCCGAGGACGCCGCCGCGGAGGAGTCACGGGCCGGTGACCCGGCAGCAGTCGATCCGGACCTCGACCTCACCATGCCCTCCGGGGAGGAGATCTCCGCGTTCGGCGACTCGCTGATCGTCACCTCCACCCACGCGTTGCAGGACCGGTTCCCCGGGATCCACCTCGACGCAATGTCGAACAACCAGTGGAAGCACGCGGAGGGCACGGTCGGCGCCGCACTGGAGGCCGGAACGGTGCGCCGCGCCGTCGTCATCGACTACGGCACCAACGCCGGAGTGAGCGATCCGGACGTGGTGCGCCGGGTGCTGGACATGCTCGGCCCCGAGCGACTGGTGGTGGTGGTCAACCTCCACAGCCGGTCGACCTTCATCGAGTCATCGAACAGGCTGTTGGCGGACGTGGTGGCGGAGTACCCGAACGCGATCCTCGCGGACTGGAACACGGCCATCAGCGCTGAGCCGGACCTGCTCCAGGCGGATCGGGTCCACCCCGACATCTTCGGCGCCCACCTCTTCGCGGACACCGTCAAGGCGGCATTCGAGCGGCTCACCGGCGCGGGCTGACGGCCCGTGTTTCGGATGCTGAACCGTGACCCGTCCGTTACGATGGGCGAGTTGTCTTGATGTCGAGGCATCTTCGGACGGAAGGGAAGCAGCGGCGTGGACCTCTACGAGTACCAGGCGCGTGACATCTTCGGGGCCTACGGCGTTCCAGTGCTGAACGGCATTGTGGCGACCACGCCCGAGGAGGCACGCGACGCGGCGAGACGGCTGGGGGACGGCCTCAAGGTCATCAAGGCCCAGGTGAAGACGGGTGGACGCGGCAAGGCCGGGGGAGTGAAGCTGGCCCGGACGGCCGACGAGGCCGCGGAAAGGGCCGCCGAGATCCTCGGAATGGACATCAAGGGCCACACCGTCCACAAGGTCCTCGTGGCCGAGGGTGCGGACATCGCCGAGGAGTACTACTTCTCGATCCTGCTGGACCGCGCCGAGCGCCGCTACCTCTCGATGGCCTCCGTCGAGGGAGGGGTGGAGATCGAGCAGCTCGCCGTCGAGCGGCCCGAGGCGCTCGCGAAGGTGCCCGTGGACCCACAGGTGGGAGTGGACGAGGCGAAGGCGGATGAGATCATCGCCGCCGCCGGCTTCCGCGAGGACCTCCACGACCAGGTGCGGGCCGCGATCCTGAGGCTGTGGGACGTCTACAAGGGTGAGGACGCCACGCTCGTCGAGGTGAACCCGCTGGTCCTCACCGCGGACGGCCGGATCATCGCACTGGACGGCAAGGTCACCCTGGATGACAACGCCGCCTTCCGGCACCCGGACCACGAGGCCCTCGTCGACCAGGCCGCCACGGACCCGCTCGAGGCGAAGGCGAAGGCCCTCGGCCTCAACTACGTCAAGCTCGACGGCCAGGTCGGCATCATCGGCAACGGCGCCGGACTGGTCATGTCCACCCTCGACGTGGTCGCCCTCGCGGGCGAGCCGCTCGGCGTGAAGCCCGCCAACTTCCTGGACATCGGAGGGGGTGCGTCCGCGGAGGTCATGGCGAATGGACTCGACGTGATCGTCGGCGACTCCCAGGTGCGATCGGTCCTCGTGAACGTGTTCGGCGGGATCACGGCCTGCGACGAGGTGGCCAACGGCATCGTGAAGGCGCTCGAGATCCTCGGTGACGCCGCGACCAAGCCGCTCGTGGTGCGCCTCGACGGCAACAACGTCGAGGAGGGCCGGGCGATCCTCGCCGCTGCGGGACACCCGCTCGTGACCATGGTGGACACAATGGACGGAGCGGCTGCCAAGGCCGCGGAACTGGCGAGGTGAGGGCGAAATGGCGATCTTCCTGGATGCGGACTCGCGCGTCATCGTGCAGGGCATGACCGGCGCGGAGGGCCAGAAGCACACCCGCCGGATGCTGTCCGCCGGTACCAACGTCGTCGGTGGCGTGAACCCGCGCAAGGCGGGAACGTCGGTCGACTTCGAGCTCACGCCCATCGGCGCCGGCGCCGGCTCCGTGACCGCGGGGACGGTCTCGGTTCCCGTGTTCGGGACCGTCGCAGAGGCGAGGTCGGCCACCGGGGCGGACGTCTCGGTCGTGTTCGTCCCGCCGGCCCACACGAGGAGCGCGGTGATCGAGGCCGTCGACGCGGGCATGGACCTCGTGGTGATCATCACCGAGGGCATCCCGGTGGCGGACACGGCGGAGTTCTTCAGCTATGCCCAGGCCCGCGGCGTGCGGCTCATCGGCCCGAACTGTCCGGGCATCATCAGTCCCGGCAAGTCCAACGTGGGCATCACCCCACCGGACATCACCGGACCTGGCCCCATCGGCCTGGTGTCCAAGTCCGGCACCCTCACCTACCAGATGATGTACGAGCTCCGCGACCTCGGGTTCACCACCTGCATCGGCATCGGTGGCGACCCCATCATCGGGACCACGCACATCGATGCACTCGAGGCCTTCGAGAAGGATCCGGACACCAAGGCCATCGTCATGATCGGGGAGATCGGGGGTGACGCCGAGGAGCGGGCCGCCGCCTACATCAGGGAGCACGTCACCAAGCCCGTGGTCGGCTACGTCGCCGGCTTCACCGCCCCGGAGGGCAAGACCATGGGTCACGCCGGCGCGATCGTGTCCGGCTCCTCGGGCACCGCCCGGGCCAAGAAGGAGGCCCTCGAGGCCGTGGGGGTGAGGGTGGGCCGCACGCCCACGGAGACGGCGAACCTGGCGCGGGGGCTCATCTCCTGACCGTTTGGGGTTACCGCGGCGAGCCTGTCCCGCCGCGTCCCCACGCCACTCGTACCATGGCGGCGATGACTCGATCGCTGCACCTCCCCGAGAACTGGCTACGCGCCGCCGTCGCCGGGGTCGAGGGGGCGGTGCTGACCTGGCTGGTCGCCGTTCTCGGCGCCCTCGTCACCTACGTGGCGACGGCGGCGGCGCCCGGCCTTGGGAACGCCACCTGGTCCTCCACGGCCGGGATCGGCACCGGGTGGTGGACCATGGCCTTCGGTGGACGGGTCCCCGTCGAGGGGGGAACGGCCGCCCTCGCGCCGCTCGGGATCACCCTCCTCGCGCTCGCCCTCCTGCGCGGGGCGATGCGCCGCCTCGCCGTGGACACCCTCGCCGGGGCCGCGATCTCGGCTGGGACCTTCACCACGGCCGTGGCACTCCTGGGACTCACCACCGGCCGTGGGAGCGGTGTCCACGTCGCCGGAGCATTCGCGGTCGGTGTCCTCGCCGCGGCCTGGGCGCTCCGTGGCCACGGAAGCGCCCTCCCGGTACGGGTGCGCCGCTGGGCCCTCCGTGTTCCCGGTGGGGTGACCGCGGGCCTCGGTGCCGCCGGCGTGGCCGTGCTCGGCGCCGTCCTTGCGGGCGCCCTGCTGGTGGTGGGCGCGGTCGTGTCCGCGTGGGGCGAGGTCGCTGCCATCCACCAATCCCTGGAGCCCGACCTCGCCTCCGGGATCGTGCTCACCCTCGCGCAGGCCGCGTACCTCCCCAACCTGGCGCTCTGGGCGCTGGCCTGGGTGGCGGGACCCGGCTTCGCCGTGGGAGAGGGTACCACCTTCTCCGCCCTCGGCAGCACCACCGAACTCCTCCCCGCCATCCCCGTGCTGGGCGCACTCCCGGCGCCGGGGACTGCCGTTCCGTGGATGCTCGCCGCACCGGCCCTCCTCGGAGTCCTCCTGGGCTGGTGGCAGGACCGACGCCGCCCCCTTCCCGGCCGGCGTGACGCAGCACTCGCGTCCCTCACCGTGTTCGTGGGCACCTTCTCCGCCTTCGCTGTCCTCGGGACGGCCGCGTCCGGTCCCATCGGACCCGGGCGCATGGCGCTCACCGGGCTGCACGGCCCGATCGTCGCGATCGTGCTCGCCGGCGGCCTGACGCTCGGGTACGCGCTCGTCCTCGGGGCCCGGCCCCCGGTCGCCCGCACCCTCGCCCGGCAGACCCGGGGGCGACTCCGCGCACCCCGGTCGGTCTCCCTCTCCACGGTCAGCCCGGCGACTCCGGTCAGCCCGGCGACACCGGCCAGCCCGGTCAGCGCTGCCAGTCCGGTCGGTGCCGTGACCGGCGCGAGTGCCGCCCGGACCGCAGACACCTCCCCGACCGCGCCGTCCGCCCACACCACGTCCTCCGCCTTCTCCATGGCCTCCGCCTCGACCGCCCCCACGGCGCTCAGCCCGGCCGAGGGTGCCGAACCGGTACGCTGAGCCGGTGCAGTCCCTCCGCGTCGTCGTGCTCGTCTCCGGTGGGGGATCGAACCTCGCCGCCCTCCTCGACGCCTCCCGGGACCCGGACTACGGGGCCCGGATCGTCGCAGTCGGGGCGGACCGGCCCGGAACGGGTGGCGTCGGGATCGCCCGGGCCGCGGGCGTTCCCACGTTCGAGGTGGTGCTCAGGGACTTCGACACCCGGGACGACTGGGATCGGGAACTGACCGCCCAGGTGGCGGCGCACGACCCCGACCTCGTGGTGTCCGCGGGCTTCCTGAAGCTCTGCGGCCCCACCTTCCTCGGCCGGTTCGCGGGGCGCTACGTCAACACCCACAACGCCCTCCTGCCGGCCTTCCCGGGGATCCACGGCCCGCGGGACGCCCTGGCCTACGGGGTCCGGCTCGCCGGCGCCACCCTGTTCTTCGTCGACGCCGGGGTCGACACCGGGCCGATCCTCGCCCAGGTGGCCGTGCCCGTGCACGACGACGACGACGAGGCGTCCCTCACCGAGCGCATCAAGGTGGCGGAACGGGCGCAGCTCGTCGAGTGCGTTGGCCGGCTCGCCCGCGAGGGATGGCGCGTCGAGGGACGGCGGGTCGCCTACGGCCGGTAGGCGATAGGCTGGCCGCGGCCGTGACTGGCGCAGGTGGAGAACCACCGGGGAGCGGCCCGCCATCGGATCGAGCATCGCCCGCCTGGGTGTTCGTGCCACTGCGAGAGGGAGCTGACCCGATGATCCGACGCGCACTGGTCTCCGTCTACGACAAGACCGGCCTCGACACCCTGGCCCGTGGCCTCCACGAGGCGGGGGTTGCCCTCGTCTCCACCGGTTCGACGGCGGCCACCATCGCCGCCACCGGGGTCCCGGTCACGGAGGTGGCCGACCTGACGGGCTTCCCCGAGTGCCTCGACGGCCGCGTGAAGACCCTCCACCCGGCCGTCCATGCCGGCATCCTCGCGGACCGCACCAATCCCCGGCACGTGGAGGAGCTGGAAGGCCTCGGTGTCGAGCCCTTCGACCTCGTGGTGGTGAACCTGTACCCCTTCAGCGAGACGGTCGCCTCCGGTGCGGACGTCCCGGAGTGCATCGAGAAGATCGACATCGGCGGGCCCTCCATGGTGCGGGCCGCGGCGAAGAACCACGCCTCGGTTGCCGTCGTCGTCGACCCGGCGGACTACGGCCGGGTCGTGGAGGCGGCCCGCGCAGGCGGCTTCAGCGCCGAGGAACGCCGCCTGCTCGCGATGCGCGCCTTCCGGCACACCGCGTCCTACGACGTCGCCGTCGCCACGTGGTTCGCCGAGCGCTTCGACGACGCCCCGCTTCCCGACTGGCGTGGCGAGACCTGGATGTTGGCCCACGCCCTGCGCTACGGGGAGAACCCCCACCAACGGGCAGCCCTCTACCTCAGCCCGGGTGGCCAGGGCCTCGCGCAGGCGGAGCAGCTCGGTGGCAAGGAGATGAGCTACAACAACTACCAGGACACGGACGCGGCGATCCGCGCCGCGTACGATCACGCGCGCCCCGCCGTCGCCGTCATCAAGCACGCGAACCCGTGCGGCATCGCCGTGGGGGACACCGTGGCGGAGGCACACCTCCGCGCCCACGCGTGCGACCCGGTCTCCGCCTACGGCGGGGTTATTGCCGCGAATCGCGAGGTGGACGCCACCATGGCCGCCCAGGTGAAGCCGATCTTCACGGAGGTGATCGCGGCGCCCTCCTACGCCCCGGAGGCCCTCGACATCCTGCGCACGAAGAAGAACCTCCGCATCCTCCGGCTGCCGGTGCCCGTTCGCGGGGGCCTCGAGGTCCGGCCGGTCTCCGGCGGACTGCTCGTGCAGGAGACGGACACCCTCGCCGCCCACGGGGTGCGTGACGACGGCACCGCGTACGGTGACAGGCCCTCGGAGTGGACCCTGGTCGCCGGTGACGCCGCCGACCCCGCGACCCTCGCCGACCTCGAGTTCGCGTGGCGGGCGGTGCGAGCCGTCAAGTCGAACGCGATCCTGCTGGCGGACGACGGCGCCTCGGTGGGAGTCGGCATGGGCCAAGTCAACCGGGTGGACTCGGCGCGCCTCGCCGTCGCGCGGGCGAACGCCCACGGCGAGCGGGCGCGTGGGGCTGTCGCAGCGTCGGATGCCTTCTTCCCGTTCGCCGACGGGCTCGCCATCCTCCTCGACGCCGGGGTCCGGGCCGTCGTGGCCCCGGGCGGGTCGATCAGGGACGACGAGGTCATGGCGGCGGCCGAGGCCGCCGGCGTGACCATGTACTTCACGGGTTCGCGCCACTTCTTCCACTGACCGCACTACGCTGGGGAACACTTTCCAGCGCAGGAGGTCAACGTGCCCGAGCCGATTCGCATTGGTGTCCTGACATCCGGTGGTGACGCCCCCGGCATGAACGCAGCGGTCCGGGCGGTGGTGCGCAGCGCACTCGCGTGCGGTGCGGTGCCGTTCGCCATCATGGAGGGCTGGCAGGGCGCCGTGGACGGTGGCGACCGGATCGTCGAGATGGGCTGGACGGATGTCTCCGCGATCCTCGACCGCGGCGGCACGGTCATCGGCACCGCGCGGTCCAAGGACTTCCGCGAGCGTCCCGGCATGCTCGCCGCCGCGCGGAACCTCGTGGAGCACGGCATCGACCGTCTCGTGGTGTGCGGCGGGGACGGCTCGCTGACCGGGGCGAAGATCTTCCGGGCCGAGTGGCCGGGACTCCTGGCCGAACTCGTGGACAAGGGAGAACTCGACCGGGCGACGGTGGACGCGCACTCCGCGCTGCGGATCGTCGGGCTCGTGGGCACCATCGACAACGACCTCGTGGGGACCGACACCACGATCGGGACGGACACCGCGCTCCACCGCATCATCGACGCCGTGGACCAGATCTCCTCGACCGCCGCCTCCCACCAGCGGACGTTCGTCGTGGAGGTCATGGGCCGGCGCTGCGGCTATCTCCCCCTCATGGCGGCGGTGGCCAGTGGCTGCGACTACGTGCTCGTCCCCGAGCTCCCCCCGGGCCCCGGGTGGGAGGAGGACATGCTGGAGAAGCTGCGCATCGGACGGGAGGCGGGCCGCCGGGAGTCGCTGATCCTCGTGGCGGAGGGCGCCGCGGACCAGGAGGGCAACCGGATCGGCGCCCAGGACATCGCGCAGATCCTCCGGGACCGCCGGGGGGAGGACGCCCGCGTCACGATCCTCGGTCACGTGCAGCGGGGTGGCACGCCCTCCGCGTACGACCGGTGGATGCCCACCGTCCTCGGCTTCGCCGCCGTCCAGGAGCTGATCGACGGCAAGGCGGACCAGGAGGACCACATCATCGGGGTGCGGCACAACCGGGTGGCCCGCATCCCCCTCGAGGAGGCCGTCAAGCGGACCCACGCCGTGGCGGATGCCATCCGCGAGGGCAGGTACGACGACGCCATCGCGGCGCGGGGGGCGGGCTTCACGCAGACCCTCCGCATCAACGAGATCATGTCGAGCCCGCCGGACGAGGCTGGCGCGCCGGAGGGCCCGACCGTCGGCAAGCGCATCGCGATCGTGCACGCCGGCGGGCTGGCGCCCGGCATGAACACGGCGGCGCGGGCCGCGGTCCGCCTCGGAATCGGCCGCGGCTACACGATGCTCGGCATCCACGGGGGCTTCCCCGGGCTGATCGCTTCCGACGTGCGGGAACTCAACTGGGCGGAGGTGGACGCCTGGGCCTTCGAGGGCGGGGCGAAGCTGGGGACCCGGCGCGAGGTGCCCTCCGTGGAGCAGCTCTACTCGATCGGACGGTCCATCGAGACCAACCAGATCGACGGACTGCTGGTGATCGGCGGGTTCAACGCCTACCTCGCCGCCCACCTGCTGACCTCGGAGCGAAAGCGGTACCCGGCGTTCCGGATCCCGATCGTGTGCGTTCCCGCCTCGATCGACAACAACCTGCCCGGCACGGAGCTCTCCATCGGTGCGGACACCGCGGTCAACAACGCGGTGTGGGCACTCGACCGGGTCAAGGAGTCCGCGGCAGCCTCGAGCCGGTGCTTCGTGGCCGAGGTCATGGGACGGTACTGCGGCTACCTGTCGATGATGGCCGGGATCGCCTCGGGCGCGGAGAAGGTCTACCTCCACGAGCGGCAGCCGGACCTCGCCGCGATCGCGGCCGACGCGCAACGCATGACCGAGAGCTTCCGGAAGGGGCGCCAACTCTTCCTGGTGGTGCGCAACGAGCAGGCCTCGCCCCGGTACAACCTCGAGTTCATGTCCCGGGCGTTCGAGCAGGAGGGCGGTGGACTGTTCGACGTCCGCCAGGATGCCATCGGCCACCTCCAGCAGGGCAGCAAGCCGAGCCCCTTCGACCGGCTCCTCGCCACCCGTCTCGTGTACTACGCGCTGAAGGAGATGGACGAGCAACTCGCGGCGGGCACGCACCGGGCGTCCTACATCGGCTTCTCCTCGAGCTACATCGGGAGCCATCCGCTCGAGCAGATGATGGACAACGTCGAGGAGGAGTTCCGCCGGCCCCGCGACCAGTGGTGGCTGGCCTTCGAGCCGATCTACCAGGCGATCTCGTGGCAGGGATCGCCGATCGAGGGCGGGCTGCCGGTCATCGACGCCTGACGGCCTCCGCAAGCCGGCGTCCGGCGTCCGCGGCTGCGTGCCGGTCGATGACCGGCGTGCCCGTTGCCAGCGCGCGCCGGAGCGCAGCCACGTCGCGGGGCCGGTCCACGGCGAGTCCGCCCACGAGGATGTCGTCATCGGCCAGCAGCAGGGCCGTCCAGCCCTCGCCCTCCCGCCACAGCACCGCCAGGTCCGGCGCGGAGCGTCCGACGAGGTCCACCTGGTGGCCGAACATCGAGGAGAAGACCGTGGGAGGTGGCGCCGGCGGCACCTCGTGGCCGAGGAGCGCGTGGGCGCAGCGCTGCGCCGCCGCCACGGCCGCGTTCCAGTGCTGGCCGCCCACGTCACCGGCCGCACAGTCCCCGATCGCCCACATTCCCGGCGCATCCGGGATCCGGCCGGCGGCATCGGTGCGGACGTGACCGCCGGGCGTGAGCCAGCCGGCGGGCAGCCACCCGGTGGCCGGCCGTGCCCCGAGGGCCGCGACGACGACGTCGCCCGCCACCTCCCGCCCGTCGGCCAGTCGCAGCGTGGTCGCCGTCGCCATGGCGACCCGCCCCTCCACGAGGTCGACGTCCCCGAGCCATGACGCGATTCTCCGCCCCACCTCGGCAGGGATCAGGCGCCCGAGGGGACGGCCGGCCTCCTCGACGATGGTCACCCGAACTCCCGCACGGGAGGCGCTGGAGGCCACCTCGAGTCCGATCCATCCCGCGCCGGCGATCACGAGGTGGGATCCGGGCGTGAGGAGGTTCCTCAACTCCTCGGCGTCCTCCCAGTCCGAGAGCGTGCGCACCCCGTCCCAGCCCGGCGGGACCGTGGGGCGTGCTCCCACCGCGAGCACCACCGCGGCGGCCGTGGCCGTCGACGTGCGGCCGGCGGTGTCCACCAGGGTCACCTCCCGGCCGGCCACGGCGGTGGCGCGCACGCCCGTCAACCAGGTGGCGGCGTCGCTGGGGAACTGGTCTCGGAGGTCGGCCGGCTGGCTTCGGGAGAGGAGTTCCTTCGAGAGCGGGGGGCGGTCGTACGGGGGTTCGTTCCCGGCGACCGTGACCTCGCCCTCGAACCCCTCGGAGCGCAGGGCCGCCACCAGTGCCGTGGCTGCGAGTCCGCCGCCGATCACGAGGATGCCGGGAATCGCGGGCGGCGGGGACAAGGGGTGCTCCATTCGTCCCACGCTAGTGTGAGGTGTGCCCAACGTGCTCCGCTCCGCGTTCGGGGCGGCGAGCGTCGCCCTGGCCGGCGGCGTGGTCGCCACCGCATGGTGGGTCGACGTCCGGGCTGCGGCCCTGCTCCTGTCCGGGGCGCTCCTCGCGGCCGGCGTCCTGCGCGCGACGTTGCCGGAGCGTGCCGTCCCGACCGGCCGTGGGCGCGGCTTCGACGTCAGCGTGCTCCTCCTCCTCGCGCTGGTCGCCGCGCTGCTGGCGCCCTGGGGGCTCGCGACCGCCCCCTCCTAGCCCGGAGATTTCATGGCGGTGGGGTTGAGGGCGGTGTGGTGAACGGGGAAAGTGCCCCTTGACCTGCGACGATGGGGTTTGTCTAGAACCAGATC
>RZYE01000606.1 GCA_009930425.1 Actinomycetota bacterium
GTCGCTGGTTCTGCTCATGACACCAGCACTCGCCTTCTTCTACGG
This sequence comes from Actinomycetota bacterium, assembly GCA_009930425.1. GTDB lineage: Bacteria > Actinomycetota > Actinomycetes > Actinomycetales > Actinomycetaceae > UBA1383. Next base: position 46 of record RZYE01000606.1, read on the forward strand.
AGGCATGTCCCGGGCCAAGTCGGTCCTCAACATGATGATGATGTCCTTCTCGGCGATCGCGGTCGTGGTCGTCGTCTACGTCCTGTGGGGATGGTCGATGTCCTACGGGGGAGGGGACGTCCTCGGCATCTTCGCCAACCCGTTCGACCAGTTCGGGCTGCAGGGCACCATCTACGGCGAGGACGGCGAATTCCTGATCGACGGCTTCGGCGTCCCGGTGATCGTGGGCGTCGCCTTCCAGGTCACGTTCGCCATCATCACCGTCGCCCTGATCTCCGGCGCCATCGCCGACCGCGTGAAGTTCTCCACGTGGCTCGTCTTCGTCGCCCTGTGGGTCACGCTCGCCTACTTCCCGATGGCCCACATGGTGTGGGGTGGCGGCCTGCTCTCCGGTGACGGACCGTTCGCCGGCATCGCGGCACCCATCGACTTCGCCGGCGGCACCGTGGTGCACATCAATGCCGGCGTCGCGGCCCTCGTGCTCGCGCTCGTGGTGGGCAAGCGGAAGGGCTTCGGCAGCGAGGTCATGCGCCCGCACAACCTGCCGTTCGTCATGCTCGGCGCGGCCCTGCTGTGGTTCGGCTGGTTCGGCTTCAACGCCGGCTCCGCCTTCACGGCGGACGGCGTCGCCGGCCTCGCGTGGGTCAACACCACCGTCGCGACGGGTGCCGCCATGCTCGGCTGGCTGCTCGTGGAGCGGCTCCGCGACGGCCACGCCACCTCGCTGGGCGCGGCCTCGGGCGTGGTCGCCGGCCTGGTCGCCATCACCCCGGCCGCCGGCTCGGTCTCGCCGGTGGGCTCGATCGCGCTGGGTGCCATCGCCGGCGGGCTCGCCGCGCTCGCCGTCAGCCTGAAGTACCGCTTCGGCTACGACGACTCGCTCGACGTCGTCGGCGTCCACCTGGTCGGTGGCCTCACCGGAACCGTGCTGATCGGCTTCCTCGCCACGGACGGCGGCCTGCTCTACGGTGGTGGGATCAACCAGCTGGTCGTGCAGGTCATCATCGCCATCGTCGCGATGGTCTTCTCCGCCCTCGTCACCTACGTCATCGCCCTCGGGCTGAAGGTCGGCATGGGGTGGCGCATCTCGGAGGCGGACGAGATCAACGGGATCGACTCCGCG
>RZYE01000607.1 GCA_009930425.1 Actinomycetota bacterium
CACCCTCGCCCCCATGGCGAGCGCAGAAGTAGTCGACCCCGACCTGCCCCTCATTCCTGGCATCGCCGAGGTGGAGAGCGCGTCGGTCATCCGTATCGCCGATCGCGACCGCATCGGCACCGCCATCGAGGCCGCTCAGACGCGTTCTGACTGGGGCTTCCGGGTCGAAGGTTGGAACATCTGGCAGTGCTCCGGAGGCGACGCCACAAACTGGCTCTACAATGGAAGCCTCGCGTTCCTTCCCCTCGGCACCGTGATCGAGGTTCCTGCAATCACGACACCCGACCAGAAAGACAGGGTTGAGTGCACCGTCGTCAAGGGCCCGGACCGGTACTCGGGCATCGACATCATCATCGCCCGCTCGGATGACTACTCGGATGCGCTCGCGGCCACCCCGCTCGCGGATGTTCGCGACGCTCCCGTGCTGATCAACCCGACGGCCACGCTCGACCCGCGCAACGCGGCCGAGATCGCACGACTGGCTGCGGGCCGTGACCGGGTGGTGGTCCACCTCCTCGGTGGCACCAACGCTCTCTCGGCTGCTGTCGAGACTGCCATCGACGCCATCCCAGGTGTCGACGTCACGAGTCGCCTGCAGGGCATCGACCGCTACGAGACCGCTACCAACATCGCACGGGTGACTGTTGAGCACTACGGGATCGAGTCCGGCGCCTCTCTTGAGAACGTGAACGCCTACGTCACGACCGGCATCAACTTCCCGGACGCGCTCGCCGCTGGCGCAGCCGCTGCCGCGAACGACGGTGTCGTGCTCCTCACCAAGGGTGAGGCTCTGGACAGCCGTGGATTCACTGAGGACTTCCTCATTGACCTGAACGACTGGGTGAACGACACCGACCCGATCCTGTTCCACCGGATCGACATCAACACCACCGAGACGTTCGCGGTTGGTGGCCCGGCACACCGTGCGCTCGTGGCCAACGACATCCGTTTCGTTGAGGCGTACGACGGTGCGGACCGGTACGAGACGGCGACCCTGGCGGCCGAGGACACCTTCGGTGACCCGTCGTTCTTCGCGGTTGTCTCTGGCATGAACTACCCCGACGCGGTCGTGGCCTCGGCCTACATCGCGAACGCTGACGGCCCGCTGCTCCTTTCGGCGCCGGACGCCCTCACCCCGGTCACTGCCGCTTACCTTGCCGACAACGTC
>RZYE01000608.1 GCA_009930425.1 Actinomycetota bacterium
CCACGCCTGGAACGTCTTGCCCGCCGGCAGGCCGGCTTGTTTCCGGCGGGCGGTGCGGGTGGCGTGGTCCCGGCCGCGGATCTCCTCGGTCAGGAGGACTTGGAGGACTTCGGCGGGGTCCCAGCGTTGCGCCCGGGCGGTGGCGAGGACCTCGGGGGCGACGCGGCGGAGGTAGGGCAGGCGCATCCGGCGCAGCGCGGCATCCAACGCGTCCGGCAACGGCGGTGGGCTGGTATCGGTGATCATCGGGCCACCTCGCCCCGCACCTGGGTGGTGAATCCGGCCCAGGGCCCGGTCCCGGGCTGGGTGGAGCTCGCCTCCCCGGGAACCACGGGCGCCTCGGGGGTGGTGGTGATGGTGAGGAACTGGGCGATCGATTCCACGTCCCCCCAGGCGAACCTGCCGGTCTGGACCGCGACCTCGAGTGCTTGGGAGGTCAGCAGGGACCCGCGCAGCGCGGCCAGGTCCATGATGGACCGCATCTTGGACTCGATGCGCTCCACCCCCAGGGCACACGCGGCGACCAGCCAGGCCTCGGCGGCCGGCCCGATGGACAGGAACACCTGCTCCAGCAACGACCCCGCCCGGGGTCTGGGGACCGCGGGGGTCCCGTCCGGGTTCTGCGGGTGGCCGGGGTAGTGCGCCAGATTGATCCGCGGGTTGCCCGGCGTGGACGCCGGATGGCGGGCCACCTCCACCAAACCGCGGCCCTGGGCCCAGTCCGGTACCACCGCCAGGCGGCGGGCATCGGCACGGATCACGACCTCCTCGCCCTGCACGACGACCCACACCCGGGCGCCCTGCAACTTCGGGGGCACCGAGTAGCGCACCGATCCGAAGGAGACCGTCTGATCCGCCGCGACCACCCTGGCCTGTCCCAACGCGGCGGTGTGCGGCTCGGCCGGGACCGGGTGCAAGAACCCCAGCTCCGTGGTCAGGGCCTCGGCGGGACGGCGGCGGGTGGCCTGGTGGACCCGCCCGTTGACCTTGCCCATGAACACCGTGCACGCCTGGGCGAGGTCATCCATGGAGGCGTACTCGCCACGCAGGTTCGTCTTCTTCGGCAACAAGTCGTCCTTCGCGATCTTCACCGAGGACTCCACCCCACCCTTGGACTGCGGGTCGTACGGCACACACGTGTGCACCGTGGTGCCGTAATGGCGG
>RZYE01000129.1 GCA_009930425.1 Actinomycetota bacterium
GAAGGGTACGCCGGTGCGGGCGTGGCAGCGGTACCCGTGGGGGTTCTTCTCGAGGTAGCGCTGGTGGTACTCCTCGGCGTAGTAGAACGGCCCGGCCTCGGAGGCGGGCACGATCTCGGTGACGATCCGCCCGAGCCCCGCCTCGGTGAGCGCGTCCTGGTACTCCGCGCGGGTGCGCATCGCCTCGTTGAGCTGGATGTCGTTGGTCACGAAGATCGCGGAACGGTACTGGGAGCCGATGTCGTTGCCCTGGCGGTCCAGGGTGGTGGGGTCGTGGGTCACCCAGAACACCTTCAGCAGCTCGTTGACATCCGTCACCGCGGGGTCGTAGGCCACGCGGACCGTCTCCGCGTGGCCCGTCGTGCCGGTGCAGACCAGCTCGTAACCGGGATTCTCGGTGACGCCCCCCATGTACCCCACGGCGGTCTCCACCACTCCCGGCGTCTGCCAGAAGATCTCCTCCGCGCCCCAGAAGCAGCCCATGGCCAGGTAGATGACGTCGAGGTCCTCGGACGGGTGCTCCGGTGTGCGCCGCATGGGCCGGATGGGGGTCATCGCCACTCCTTACAGGTCCGTCACCGGCCGGTGCCGGCGAAGTAGGCTGCTGTCACTACCTTGCCACGAAAGAGGAACCGGGTACGAATGGCATACCTTCCGAAATCCCTGCGGGACCGGGTCACCGGGTCCCGCCTGCGCGCCCGGGACTCCGTGACGGTCGCCCCCCGCCTCCGTGATCCTGCCGAGGCGGAGGCAGTCGCCCGCGCGAACAACGCCCCCGAGCTGCAGGTGCCGTGGAGCGTGCGCGTGTTCGCGGCCTGGTCGTGGCGGGTCATCCTGATCCTCGCGCTGCTGGCGATCGTCGTGCTGCTGCTGGTGCAGCTGAAGAACGTCGTGATCCCCATCCTGGTGGCGGTGGTGCTCACCGTGCTGGCCCAGCCGATGTCCTCGTTCCTGGAGCGGAAGCTGCGCTTCCCACCCATCCTCGCGGCGCTCACCACCGTGGTGCTCGGGGTCATGTTCATCGTCGCGCTGCTCTCCGTGGCGAGCCGCAGCATCATGGCGGGCTTCTCGGACCTCTCGGCGAAGGCGGGGGCGGGGTTCGGCTCCCTGCTCGACTGGCTCGCCCACGGGCCGCTGGGCATCGACCAGGCCCAGATCGACGGCTGGCTCGACCAGCTCACCTCCGCCCTGCAGGACAACTCCGGCATGCTCGCCAACGGGGCACTGTCCATCACCAGCTCGATCGGGAACATCGCGGCCGGCACGGCGGTGGTCCTGTTCCTCACCGTGTTCTTCCTCAAGGACGGCCGGCGGCTCTGGGTCTGGTGCGTGCGCCTGCTCCCCCGCGGATGGCGGGAACCCGTGCACGAGGCCTCGATCCGGGGCTGGGTGACCCTGCGGGGTTACACCAAGTCCACGATCCTCGTGGCCCTCATCGACGCGATCGGCATCGGCGTGGGTGCCGCCCTGCTCGGGGTCCCACTCGCCCTGCCCCTCGCCCTCCTCGTGTTCCTCGGCGCGTTCATCCCGATCGTCGGTGCGTTCCTGACCGGCTCGGTGGCCGTGCTGGTCGCGCTCGTGGACAAGGGCGTGGTCACCGCGCTGCTCATGTTCGGCGTGGTGATCCTCGTGCAGCAGATCGAGGGCAACGTGCTCCAGCCCTGGATCATGAGCAACAACGTGGCCCTCCACCCCGTTGCCGTGGTGCTCGGGGTGGCCGGGGGCACGTACATCGCCGGCATCACGGGCGCGGTGTTCGCCGTGCCGATCATGGCGTTCCTCAACACCGTGGGGCTCTACCTCTCCGGGCACGACACCGCCCCCGCCCTCGCGACCGCTGCCACACGCCCCGGGGGCCCACCCGGCACCCTCGACCGCCAGATCCGTGCCTCCTACGGGTACGCAGAGGAGCCGGACGACAGCGCGGCCGGGAACGAGGAGGCTCCCGAGACCGCCACCATGGACGACGGCGCCGCCGAGTCCGTGGACCGGGCGGCGCCGTCGTCGGAGGACGGGGACGTCACTCCTGGAAGGGCGTGACCTCCAGGAGTTCCACCTCGAAGGTCTTGCCGTTGGGGGCCTCGTAGCTCACCGTGTCGCCGGCCTTGCGGCCGCTGATGGCGCTGCCGAGGGGGGAACTCTCCGAGAAGACCTCGATCTGGAGGTCGGGTGCGCCCTCGCGGGAGCCGAGGAGGAAGGTCTTCTTCACGCCGGCGATGGTCGCGGTGATCACCATGCCGGGCTCGACGATGCCGTCGTCCGGGGGAGCCTCGCCGATCTTGGCGTTGCGCAGCAGGTCGGTGAGCTGGGCGATCCGCGCCTCCTGCTTCGCCTGCTCCTCACGCGCCGCGTGGTAGCCGCCGTTCTCCTTGAGGTCTCCCTCCTGGCGGGCGGAATCGATCTTGTCCGCGATCTCCGCACGGCCCTCGGTCATCAGGTGCTCGAGCTCAGCGTTGAGCCGGTCATAGGCGTCCTGGGTCAACCAGGTGTTCGGCTGTGACACTTGTCCTCCCCTCACGAATGCAACAAGAAACCGGGTTCGTCTGGGCGAACCCGGCCTGTGAAGCATCCATGTTACCACGTCACTCCTCGAGGATCAGGCAGTCCCCGACCGTTGCGCCGGTCGCAGGCTGGATCGTGGCCACCGACGTCGTGACCGAACTGGGGGACTCGACGACCGGGCCCACCGTCACTTCCTTCACGCCCACCTCGGTGAGGTTCTCGGTGAAGGCGCGCACCGTGCAGCTCACGGTGGAACCCTCGGTGGCGGTCAGGTTGAAGGTGACACTGACCTCGGAATCGGACACCACGGTGAGGGCCACGCCCTCTGCGCTGGCCGACGGCGCCCGCAGGGCGATCACCTGCCACACCAGCCAGGCCGCCGTGAGGACCACCAGGAGGCCCGCGACGATCGCGATGTTCCGGCGGTCCGTCTGGTGGGCGCCGTAGCGGCGGCGGAGGTACTCGGCCTGGCTGAGTTCGGACATGGGGCCATTGTCCCTCACGGGTGGAGGGCGGGACCACCTGGTGCGGCGCGCAGCCGGACAGGTGCCGGGTGGCGTGCGACGCGGCTCCTGGGCGATCATGGGCGCTGAGCCACGGGGAGACGTTCCACGGCGGAATCCAGCGGGAGGACGAAGGCATGAGACTGCTCTCGGTGCACGCGCACCCGGACGACGAGTCCTCGAAGGGCGCGGCCACCGCGGCGCGGTACGTGGCCGAGGGTCACCGCGTGCGAGTGGTCACGTGCACCGGAGGGGAGCGCGGCGACATCCTCAATCCCCGGTACGAGCCGGCCCCCGCGGCGGACCTGGCGGAGATCCGGAGGGCGGAGATGGCGGCCGCCGCCGCCGCGCTGGGCGTGGAGCACGCCTGGCTCGGTTTCGTGGACTCCGGCCTCCCGGAGGGGGATCCCCTTCCGCCACTGCCCGACGGCTGCTTCGCCCTCCAGCCCTACGAGGTCACGGTTCCCGCGCTGGTGGCGCAGCTGCGGGAGTTCCGGCCGCACGTCGTCGTCACGTACAACGAGCAGGGCGGCTACCCGCACCCGGACCACGTCATGACCCACCACGTGACGATGCGGGCGGTGGAGGCGGCTGCGGACCCCGAGTTCGGCGACGGCGAGTCCTGGCTGGTCCAGAAGGTGTACTACGACGTCGCGTTCTCCCACGCCCGCATCGAGGCGGCCCACGCCGCGATCCTCGCCGCGGGTGGCGAGTCCCCGTACGCCGAATGGATCGCCCGCATGGAACGGCGTGAGCAACGGCCCGTCACCGCGCGGGTGCACGCCGCCGAGTACTTCCCCCACCGCGACGCGGCCCTGCGCGCCCACGCCACCCAGGTGGACCCGGAGGGATTCTTCTTCCACTTCCCCCGGCACATCGAGCGGGAGGTGTGGCCCGTGGAGGAGTTCGAGCTGGCGCGCACCCGTGTGCCCACCACCCCCTTCGAGGATGACCTCTTCGCCGGCGTGGTCGAGGACGGCGCGGGGGTGAGCGTGGACTGGCTCGAGATCGGCGCCGATGGGGGAGCGTCGCGTCACCCCTGAGGGGCCTGCACCACTCAGGGGCACCCCGCGCCACGTGTGAGTGCCCTTGCACCACTCAGGAGCACCCGCGCCACCTGTGAGGGGCCGCTCGCGCGTCACCGCCGCCGGCGGATGCGCACGGACGCGCCCGGACGCGTCACAATGGGACCATGCTGTTCACCGAGACCCCTGCCGCCGACCTCGACAAGGCGTGGGTGGTGAGCCCCGGCATCGAGGGCTTCATCATGTTCATGGTGCTCGCCCTCGCGGGCTGGTTCCTGATCGCCTCGATGCTCCGGCACATCCGCCGCGCGAACTTCCGCGCCGAGGAACGGGAGGCCGAGCTCTACGGCCCGGCTGATGGCGGCTCAGGAGCCCCCGGCGGCGACGACGTGTCGGTCACCCCCGGGGAGACGCGGTCACCACCGCCGGCGACGACGTCGCCACCCCCGGGTGGTCGAGGCCGGCCGACGGGACGGCGCCCTCCGCTGGAGCACCGTCCTCGCCGGCGAGCTGATCAGCCCTTCTTCTTCCCGGACTTCTTGTTCCCGGCCTTCTTGCCCTTGCCGGACTTCTTCCCGGACTTCTTCTTCGGCTTCGTGCGGTCCGCGTCCTTCTTCTCGGACGGGCCGGTGCCGGACTTCCCCGGTTCGGCGTCGTCGCCCTCGGCGAGTTCGATGACCTCGGTGACCGCGTCGCGGTGCTCGGCGATCTCCTCGCGCACCTCGGGGACCTTCTCGGCCGCGTTCGCCTCGGCCTCCGCGAGGGTCTCGGGTGTCATGGTCGCCGCGAGCTTCCGCTTCTGGGTCTCCACCTGCCAGCGCACCCTCGGCCAGGTGAGTTCCATGGCGGCGAGCGCCTGGGTGAGCAGCTCGGTGACGGCAAGCCGGGCGTACCACTTGCGGTCCGCGGGGATCACGTGCCACGGGGCCGCGTCGGTCGAGGTCTTCGCGAGCATGTCCGCGTACACGGCCTGGTAGGCGTCCCACTTGGAGCGGGTCACGAGGTCGTTCGTGGAGTACTTCCAGTGCTTGTCCGGCCGGTCGAGGCGTTCCATCAGCCGGAGGCCCTGCTCCTCGTGGGACACCATCATGGCAACCTTCACGATCGTGGTCCCGGCCGCCATGACCTCCTTCTCGAACTCGAGGATCTCGGCGAATCGCTCATCCCAGTCCACGTCGGCGAGCTCGTCGACTCGCACCACGAGCACGTCCTCGTAGTGGGACCGGTCGAAGATCCCGATCAGGCCCGGTGCGGGAAGCGCGTTGCGGATGCGCCACAGGTAGTGGTGGGAGCGCTCCTCCTCGGTGGGCACGCCGAAGTTCCGGATGGCGAGGCCCTGCGGGTCCATCATGCCGGCCACGTGCCGGATGATGCCGCCCTTGCCGGCGGTGTCGAGACCCTGGACCACCAGGAGGACAGACTTCTCGCTGCCGCTCCTCGCCTGGGCGAAGAGCCGCTCCTGCATCTCGGACAGGAGATCGCCGCGCTCCTTGAGGAACGCCTTGCCGGCGGTCTTCCCGGCCTCCCACCCCGGGGTGGCCGCCCGGTCGAACTCTGCGAGGTCGAAACCCTCGCCCACCCGGAGGTGGTCCGCCGGGTCGGACACCCAGCCTGCGCCGTTCGCGGCGTCGTCCTTGGCCATGTTGCTCCCTTCTCTCTGCCGGCAACGCTAGCCGAGAGTGGGAGTGCTCACACCCGGGAGCCCCCGCGATGTGGCGAGACT
>RZYE01000609.1 GCA_009930425.1 Actinomycetota bacterium
CTTGGCGAGCCGGGCGGCGTACGTCGTGTACGCACCCCGCCACGCGAACGCGGCGGTCTTGCCCTTGTCGATGGCGCTGTTGGCGAGGTCGAGGAGGTCCGGGTCCTCGAGCAGCTCGCGGTGCGCGGTGAAGATGGCGGCCTTGTCCGGCTCCGCCTCCCCGAGGAGGTTGGACTCGAGTGCCTTGAGGTCGAGGGCCGCGCGGTCGAGGGCCGAGTTGAGCTGGCGCCGCTCGTAGTGGCGGTCGGAGGCCTCCTCCTCCACCACGATCTCGGCGCGCCGCAGCTGGTAGACGGTGCCCACGCCGAGCCCGGGAGAGGCCGCCACGCCCACCAGGACGTTCGGGTCCTCGGACCGCTGCCGGGTGAGCGGCGCCTCCTTCGGCTCGTGGACGTGGGCCTCCTCGGTGGGCATGGCCTCGACGTCCTCGCCCAGGCCGTCCACGACGGCGGCCGTCAACTCGCGCACCGCTGCCTCGGCGTCGTCGCCGGTGGCGACGAACTGCACCTTGTCCCCGTACGCCACGTTCAGGGACATGATCGCGATGAGGGACTTGGCGTTGACCTGCACGTCCTCGCGCTGGAGGCGGATCTGGCTCTCGAACTTCTTCGCCAGGCCCGCGAGCACGGAAGCCGGGCGGGCGTGCAGTCCGGTGGGGTTGGGGACGATCACGGCCTCGGAGATCTCGGTGCGGCCCACGGCCTCACCCTCGGCAGCCGCCTCGCCCACCCAGGCCTCGGCCACGGCGTCCTCGCCGGCGGTGACGAACCCGGACCGCGGCTCGAACCCGCCGAGCACCTCGGAGTTGGAGATGACCATCTGCGTCAGGAGGCTCTTGGCGTTTGTGGCCACCTGGTCGAGGTCGAACACGATCAGGGGATCCCCGGTGCGGACCTTCGCGCCGAGTTCCACCTTGGGGGAGAAGCCCTCGCCGCGCATCGCCACGGTGTCCAGGCCGATGTGCAGCAGCACCTCGAGCCCGCTCTCGTGGCGCACGGTGACCGCGTGCTGCGAGGGGTGGATGAGGGCCACCTCGCCGTCGCAGGGCGCGACGAGGACGTGGGAGACCGGGTCGATGGAGATGCCCTCACCGACCATCTTCTCCGCGAACACCGGGTCCGGTACCTGTTCGATCGGGACGAGCACTCCGGAGAGCGGTGCG
>RZYE01000610.1 GCA_009930425.1 Actinomycetota bacterium
CGCCACGGCTCACCCAGCAACGTCCGGGTGGCTCAGTGGTACCCGGAACACTGGCTCACCCCACAGCGGAACAGTGGCTCTCACTCAGCGCAATATCCAGCTGCGTCACCCGGAGCACGCCGCGCTAATCCAACGCGTCCTAGCGATCCCAGCCAAGCGTTTCGACCGACGCATCGTCGAATTCCTCACCGCCACCGAGGCCGACGCACTGATCAACGCACCCGACCAGAGCCGCTGGGAAGGCCGACGCGACCGGACCCTGCTGGCCCTGGCCATCCAAACCGGACTGCGCGTGTCCGAGCTGACCGGGCTGAACATCGCCGACATCACCCTCGGCCCCGATCCCAGCCTCACCTGCCAGGGCAAGGGCCGCAGGCAACGCAGCGTGCCACTCGCAGCCAACATCGAGGCGCTGCTGCACGCCTGGATCCGGGAACGAGGCGGAACCCGCACTGACCCTCTGTTCCCCACCCGCACCGGACGACGACTCTCCCGCGACGCGATCGCCCAACGGGTGCAGACCCACGCCGCGACCGCCGCCACGTCATGCCCGTCCTTGGCCGGACGCGCTCTGCATCCCCACGTGCTGCGCCACACCTGTGCGATGTCCCTGCTGCAGGCCGGTGTAGACACCTCGGTGATCGCTCTCTGGCTCGGTCACGCCAGTCCCCGCTCCACCACCGTCTACATCCACGCGGACATCACTATCAAGGAGAAGGCCCTCGCCCAGACTGCGCCGCTTCACGTCAAGCCCGGCCGGTACAGGCCAGCTGACAAGATCCTCGCCTTCCTCGAGAGCCTGTAACTATGCCGACAACCCGACCCCCACGAGGCCCGCCACACAAGCGCGTCCGCGTCCCTGCTCGGCATAGTCGCGGTATCGGCATAGGTCGAGCTATGTGGATATCCGCATAGATCGATGACTTCGCGCTGCGGCCCCTGGACGCCACCCAGACCAACGACTTCCACGAAATCGTCGTCGAACGCCACCGACGGGCCCCCACAATCTGGGTGTCCAACAGGGAACCGGCCGAGTGGCTCGCCATGACGACCGATGCCCTGCTCGCCCAGTCCGCGATCGACCGCCTCACCTCAGGAGCCCACACCCTCATCATCGAGGGCCCCTCCTACCGCCAACGCGGGCGCGTCACCCTTGACCCC
>RZYE01000014.1 GCA_009930425.1 Actinomycetota bacterium
GGTGGGCCCGAACTCGCCGTCGACGGTCACGCGCCCGGCGCCCGAGTCGAGCTCGAGGCCCGGGAGGAGGTCCTCCGGGACCCGGATCGTGAGGGTGCGCCGCTCACCCATGTCGGTGAACCACCCCCAGTCACGCCAGTTCCAGCCGTCGTCGTCCACCGCGAACGTGAGCGTGGAGCCGCGGCGTTCCACGACGGCCACCCGGTCGGGGTCGCCGCGCCAGTCGGTCTGCCACTCGATCGCCGAGCCGGAGTGCGTGGTGACGACGACGTCGTGGACGCCCGCCTCCACCTCGAGCGCCGTCACGCCCGCGGTTGACTCCTCGCCACCCACCTGCGACAGGGGGTGGACGTGCGTCCGGGCGATGGCACCGGCCGCGCCCGTGGCGATGGCGAGCACCGCCACCGTGGCCCCGACGGCGAGGACCGCAGCTCGGAGTCCACGCGAACGGGGTCCGACCGATCCCTGGATCGGTGCCGGTGGCCGCTGGGGCGGCGCTGGCGGCTGCCACTGCGGGTTGGAGTACCCGGGCCAGGGCTGCCCCTGGGGCGGAGAGGTGGGAGGTTGCTGCTGCCAGGGCTGCTGCTGCCAGCCGTGCTGCTGCCAGTCCTGGGGTGGTGTCGGGGTTGTCATTGGTCCTCCTTCAGGACTCGAGGTAGCGCAGGACGGCCAGGACGCGGCGGTTGCCGGCGTCGTCGGCGGTGAGGCCGAGCTTGGAGAAGATGGCGGTGACGTGCTTCTCCACGGATCCCTCCGAGACGTACAGCGTCCCGGCGATGGCGGAGTTGGAACGCCCCTGGGCCATGAGCTCGAGCACGTCCCGTTCCCGGGCGGTGAGTTGGGCGATGGTGTCGCGGCGGCGTGACCGGACGACGATCTGGGACACGACCTCGGGGTCGAGGGCGGTCCCCCCGGCCGCCACGGTGGCGACGGCGTCGAGGAACTCCTCCACGTCGGCCACGCGCTCCTTGAGGAGGTAGCCGAGGCCGCGGGTCGAGCTCGCGATCAGGTCGGAGGCGTAGCGTTCCTCCACGTACTGGCTGAGCACGAGGATGGCCGCGTCAGGGACCCGGCGTCGCAGATCGACGGCGGCGCGGATGCCCTCGTCGGTGAACGTGGGCGGCATCCGGACGTCGACGATCGCGAGCTCGGGACGCAGCTCGAGCGCCGTGGTGACGAGCTGGTCGGCGGTCCCGAGCGAGGCGACCACCTCGTGGCCGGCGTCGGTGAGGAGCCGTTCCAGGCCGGCACGGAGGAGGACCGAGTCCTCGGCGATGATCAGGCGCATGGGAGCTCCACGGTGATGAGGGTGGGTCCGCCCACTGGGCTGGTGATGTGGAGGGTGCCCTGGGCGGCCCGCACCCGCTCGGCCAGTCCGGCCAGTCCGGTGGAGTCCGTGCCGGGGGTGATGTGGGCACCGCCGGTGCCGTTGTCGAAGACCACCACGCGGGCTCGGTCCCCGTCGCGGGTGACGACCACCTCCGCCTGGGAGGCGCCGGAGTGCTTGGCGACGTTGGTCAAGGCCTCCGCGACCACGAAGTAGGCGGTGGACTCGAGGGCGCGGGGGAGCCGCTCGGCGAGGTCCACGCGGACCCGGACGGGGGTGGGCGAGGCGGCGGCGAGGGCCGAGAGCGCGGCGTCGAGGCCCCGGTCGGTGAGGACGGCGGGGTGGATGCCCCGGGCGAGCTGGCGCAGGTCGTTGACCGCGGCCTTCGCCTCGGAGTGGGCCTCGTCGATCATGGCGCGGGCGGCCTGGGGGTCGGTGTCCAGCTTGGCCTTCGCCATGCCCAGCGTCATGGCGAGGTTGACGAGGCGGGGCTGGGCGCCGTCGTGGAGGTCGCGCTCGATGCGGGCGCGCTCGGCGGCCGCGGCGCGCTCAGCGCCCTCGCGGGCGTCCTCCAGGGCCAGGACCTTGCGCTGGAGCTGCTCCGCCGGGACGGACAGCAGCGCGGAGTCGAGGGCCCGGTCGATGAGGGTCGCTCCCCACAGGACCGCGAGGGCGAGCAGCAGCAGGACGCCACCGACCGCCGGTGCCCAGGAGGGCAGGATGAACGCGCCGGGGACGATCTCGAACGAGACCGCGCCCGTTCCCGGCGTGGCGAGCCCGGCGACAGCGGTGGTCGCGAGCCACAGGAAGATCGAGCCACCGGTGAGGCCGAGCAGGAGCTTCAGGACGTGGTGGGCGAAGGAGCGCCAGTACTCGCCGTTGCCGATGGGACGCCAGCTCCGGACCAGGGAGTTCTCGCCGGGGCGGGACGGCCAGGTGGAGAGGTCGGGGACGGGGAGGCCGTAGACGGCGCGGGCCCGGCGGCGCTCGGCCGCGAAGGCGAGCCGCAGCACCCAGAGGGCGCCGAGGAGCACGAGCAGCCCGATGCCGAACACCGGGACGAGGGCGGCTCCCACGGAGATCGCGACGATCATGGCGACGCCCCAGGTGAGGGCGAGGGCGAACGACACCATGACGTTGGCCATGCCGGGGAGGGCGTCGGAGAGGAGGCCGCGCCGGGCGGCCGGAGGTGCGGTTGTGGTCATGTCCTCGAGCCTAGGCCGGTCCCGGTTGGCGCAGAATGGGGCGGGCTACCCGGTTCAGCGGGGGTTAACCCCCGCCGGCTCGGCGGGCGTGTTCCAGCCACGCCGGGATGAGCGCGTGCCCCGCGGAGACGTCGACCCCCGCGGTGTCGGCGATCAGGTGCTCGGCCGTCTCCGGGGCGAAGTAGCCGTGGTGCTTGTAGGCGCGGATCCGCACCGCGAGGGACGCGTGTGACATCTCCGGGTGGAACTGGGTGACGTACACGTTCCGGCGGAGCCGGAGCAGCTGCACCGGACAGGTCTCAGAACCCGCCAGCACCGCCGAGGCGGGCGGCGGGACCCGGAACGCCTCGGTGTGGCCCACGAACGCCGCGAAACGCGGTGGCAGGACGCGCGCGACGTCGTCGGCGAGGCCCGCCTCGGTCAGCGAGACGGTCACCGGGCCGGTGTCCTCGCGATACGTGCCATCGACGACGCCACCCGCCACCATCCCCATCGAGCCCACCCCGTAGCAGATGCCCAGGAAGGGCATGTCCCGCTCGAGGATCTCGGCGAGGACGGGCTCCAGTTCCGCCTCAACCCGCCGCTGGTTGGCGCCCTTGCGGGTGTGGGGGAGAGAGGCGGTGAACGGGGACCCGCCGAGGACCACCCCCGTCCAGTCGTCCAGGTCGAGGTCCGGCAGCGGCCCCGCCTCCATCCGGACACGGACGAGTTCCGCCTCCTCGAGACCGCCGAGGCGGAGCAGGGAGTCGTACTCGTCGTCGGCGACCTCGTCCTCGGGACGGGAGGCGAGGAACAGGAAGCGCTGGGGCACGAGGACATGGTGCCGCATCCGGCGGCTCGACCTGCTGCGGGTGCGGGACCGTGAGACGCCTTGTAGCGTGGAGGAAACGTGACCCACGCAACAGGCGGTGGTCATCAGCCTCTGAAAGGACATCACCATGGGTATCGGAGACGACATCAAGCACGGCGCCGAGAAGATGGCGGGCAAGGCCAAGGAGGAGTGGGGCGACCTGACCGACAACGAGCGCCTCGAGGCCGAGGGGAAGAAGGACCAGGTCGAGGCGGACGTGAAGAACGCGGCGGACGACGCCGGTGACGCGGCCCGCGACCTCAAGCGGGACCTCACCGACTGACGACTCGCGCGCGAGGGCCTCCGGCATGCGCCGGGGGCCCTTTGCCTGTCCGCACGGTTGGAGGGCGGAGAGCCACTCACGGTAGTCTGGCGAGGTATGCGACGTCGCACCGATACGCGAAAGGCCCACAGATGACGAAGTACGTCTACAAGTTCAGCGAGGGTGACAAGGACCAGAAGGACCTGTTGGGTGGCAAGGGAGCGAACCTTGCCGAGATGACCAACATCGGCCTGCCGGTCCCGCCCGGATTCACGATCACGACCGACGCGTGCCGCTGGTACATGAAGCACGGCGAGGTCCCCGCGGAGCTGCCCGAGCAGGTGACCGCCGCACTGGAGGACGTGCAGGGCGTCATCGGCCGGACCTTCGGCGACCCGGCCGAGCCGCTCCTCTTCTCGGTGCGCTCCGGCGCCAAGTTCTCCATGCCCGGCATGATGGACACGGTCCTCAACATCGGGCTCAACGACCAGTCCGTCGAGGGACTGGCGCGCTTCGCCAACAACGAGCGGTTCGCGTGGGACTCCTACCGCCGCCTGATCCAGATGTTCTCCAAGACCGTCCTCGGCGTGGACGGCGAGCTGTTCTCCGAGGCGCTCGACGCCAAGAAGGCCGAGCGCGGCGTCAAGACCGACCCCGAACTCACGGCCGACGACCTCAAGGAGATCGTCGCCGAGTTCAAGCAGATCGTGCGCGACCAGACCGGCTCCGACTTCCCGCAGGACACCCGCACGCAGCTCGACCTCGCCGTCGAGGCCGTGTTCAACTCGTGGAACACCGAGCGCGCCGTCATCTACCGCCGCCGGGAGAAGATCTCCAACGAGCTCGGGACCGCGGTCAACGTCCAGACGATGGTGTTCGGCAACCTCGGTGACACCTCCGGCACCGGCGTCTGCTTCACCCGCGACCCCTCCACCGGCCACTCCGGCGTCTACGGCGACTACCTCGTCAACGCCCAGGGCGAGGACGTCGTCGCCGGCATCCGCAACACGCTGTCCCTGGCCGACCTGAAGGACATCGACCACCGGAGCTACACGGAGCTGCGCGCCGCCATGGGCCGCCTCGAGAACCACTACCGCGACCTCTGCGACATCGAGTTCACCATCGAGAACGGCCGCCTCTGGCTGCTCCAGACCCGCGTGGGCAAGCGCACCGCGGGCGCGGCGTTCCGGGTGGCCACCCAGCTGATCGACGAGGGCCTCATCAACGAGGACGAGGCGCTGGAGCGCGTCACCGGCGCCCAGCTCACCTCGCTGATGTTCCCCCAGTTCGACGACGCGGCCACCAAGACCCTCCTCACCAAGGGCATGGCGGCCTCGCCGGGTGCCGCTGTCGGCGAGATCGTCTTCGACTCCGCGGAGGCCGTCGAGCGGGCCGCGCAGGGCGCGAAGGTCATCCTGGTGCGCCGCGAGACGAACCCCGACGACCTCGGCGGCATGATCGCCTCCGAGGGCATCCTGACCGCCCGTGGCGGCAAGACCTCGCACGCCGCGGTCGTCGCCCGTGGCATGGGGACCACCGCCGTCGTCGGCGCCGAGGAGCTGGAGATCGACGCCGCCGCCCGCGTGCTCCGCGTGAACGGGACCGAGCTGCGCAGCGGCGACGTCGTCGCGATCGACGGCACCACCGGTGAGGTGTTCGCCGGTGACGTTCCCGTGGTTCCCTCGCCCGTCACCACCTACTTCGAGGACGGCCTTGACGCCGCACTCGAGCTGGCGAAGGATGACGCGTCGAAGGAACTGGTCGCCGCCGTCGACAGGATCGTGCGTCACGCGGACTCCGTGCGCCGCCTCAAGGTCCGCGCGAACGCGGACACCCCGGAGGACGCCCGCCGGGCACGGAGCTTCGGTGCGCAGGGCATCGGCCTGACCCGCACCGAGCACATGTTCCTGGGTGACCGGCGCCAGCTGGTGGAGAACGTCATCCTCGCGAAGGACGCCGCCGAGCAGCAGGAGGCGTTCGACGCCCTCACGCCGCTGCAGCGGGCCGACTTCATCGAGATCTTCGACGCGATGGACGGCCTCACGGTCACCATCCGGCTCATCGACCCGCCGCTGCACGAGTTCCTCCCCGACCTCACCACGCTCGCGGTCCGCAAGGCCCTGGCGGAGGACAAGGGCGAGGACGACCCGGAGGTGGAGCGCCTCTACACCGCGGTGCACCGCATGCACGAGTCGAACCCGATGCTCGGCCTCCGTGGCGTGCGCCTCGGCCTCGTGATCCCCGGCCTGTTCGACCTGCAGATCCGCGCCATCGCGGAGGCGCAGGCCGCGCAGCTGAAGGCCGGCAAGGACCCGCACGCGGAGATCATGGTCCCGCTCGTGGGCTCGGTGCGCGAGCTCGCGATCATCCGGGAGCGTGGCGAGGCGATCCTCTCCGAGGTCGCGTCCGCCCAGGGAGTCGAGCTCGAGATCCCGATCGGCGCCATGATCGAGTTGCCGCGTGCGGCCCTCACGGCCTCCCGGATCGCCGAGGCCTCCGACTTCTTCTCCTTCGGCACGAACGACCTCACGCAGACCACGTGGGGCTTCTCCCGGGATGACGTGGAGGGCGCGTTCTTCTCGGAGTACCTGGAGCAGGGGATCTTCCCGACCTCGCCGTTCGAGTCCATCGACGTCGACGGCGTGGGCGCGCTGGTCCGCGCCGGCGCCGAGGGCGCCCGGGAGACCAAGCCGGAGATCCACCTCGGGGTCTGCGGCGAGCACGGTGGTGACCCGGAGTCGATCCACTTCTTCAACGCGGTGGGCCTCGACTACGTGTCCTGCTCCCCGTTCCGCGTGCCGGTGGCCCGGCTCGAGGCCGGTCGCGCCGCCCTGGAGGACAGCGGCTACGCCACCGCCTGAGGACGGCGTACGGGAGGGCCCGCACCGGGTGGTGCGGGCCCTCCCGCATGTGTGGGCCCAAAGTCCCGTGCCGATTTACGCAACACTCGCATATCGTTAATCCGTGAGCTTGTCCGAGTGTCGCGCCCGCCAGCGGGTCCGCATCCTGTCCGTCGGTACCGACGCCGAGGAGTCGCTGCGCATGCACGAACTGGGCCTGCGCCACGGGACGGTCGTCCAGGTGACCCACCGGTGTGCCTTCGGCAGCATGGTGGTCGCGATCGGGGGCGCACGCCTCGCGCTCGACGGCGCGACGGCCCGCGCGGTCGGCGTCGAGCCACTGGCCGGGGTGACCTGCCCACACTGCGCACTCAGTGCGCCGGAAGAGGACTCGACGATGAACACCGGCCCCGTGGTCCTCGTCGGCAATCCGAACGTCGGGAAGTCCACCCTCTTCAACTGCGCGACCCGATCGAGCCAGGACGTCCGCAACGCCCCCGGGACGACCGTCGAGATGCACACCGGGACCTGGAGGGACGCCGGGGTTCACCTCGTGGACCTCCCGGGCACGTACTCGTTGCTCGCCCGCTCGCCTGACGAGCAGGTCACCACCGACGTCCTCGCCGGACGCCTGGGTGACCGGCCGGCCCTCGCCGTGGTGCTGCTCGACGCCACGGCCCTCACCCGATCCCTCTACCTGCTCGGACAGGTGGCCCAGACCGGGGTGCCCGTCGTCGCCGCCCTGACGATGCTCGACCTGGCCAGCGAGTTCGATGTCGATCCCGGGCGGCTCGAGCGCGTCCTGGGGATCCCGGTGGTGGCCGTGGACCCCCGCGCCGGGACCGCGGGCCTCGCCGACGCCGTGTCCCATGCCCTGGTGCACCCGCCCCACGTGGCCGGGATCATCCAGGATCCCGAGGCTCCGGGGCACCCCGACCTCGCGGTACCCCGGGTGACGGCCCAGCTGGCCCGGTCGGAGAGCCTGTTCGCCTGGGTGGAGGATGTCCGCGGGGCCCTGGACCTCCCCACCGAGGCGGCGTCCCGGACCAGGTCGGACCGCATCGACGACGTGCTCCTCCACCCGTGGGTCGGGGTGCCGGTGTTCGCCGCGGTCATGTGGGCCATGTTCCAGCTCGTCACCAGGGTGGCTACCCCCCTCATGGAGTGGGCGGGTGGACTCGTCACCGGACCGGTGGCCGCCGGGGCCGCTGCCCTGCTCGGTCGGGTGGGGCTCGGCGGCACCGCCGTCGAGGGGCTGCTGGTCGACGGCGTCATCGCCGGCGTCGGGACCGTGGTCTCCTTCGCCCCGCTCATGGCACTGATGTTCCTCGCCATCGCCGTGCTGGACGACTCCGGCTACCTCGCTCGCGCCGCCTTCGTGGCGGACAGGGCGATGCGGGCCATCGGGCTCGACGGCCGCGCGATCCTGCCGCTCATCGTCGGCTTCGGGTGCAACGTGCCCGCGCTGGCGGCCGTCAGGGCACTCCCCGACGCCCGGCAGCGCACGATCACCGCGATCCTCGTGCCCTACACGTCCTGCGCGGCCCGACTCACCGTCTACGTCATGCTCGGGGCCGCCTTCTTCCCCCGGCAGGCGGGCACCGTGATCTTCCTGATGTACGTGCTCTCGATCGCGCTCGTGGTGCTGGCCGGGCTCGTCATGCGCCGCCTCTCGGGCAGCTCCGCGTCGGTCGCCCCGCTCCTGATGGTGCTGCCGGCGTACCAGGCGCCGCGTGTGGGGGCCATGGCGTCCCTCACGTGGCAGCGCACCCGCGACTTCGTCCTGGGAGCGGGCCGGATGATCGTCATCGTGCTCACGGTGATGTGGCTCCTGATGGCACTGCCGGCGACCGGGGAGCACAGGATCGCCGACGTGCCGGTCCACGACTCGGTCTACGGTGCCACCGCACAGGCCGTCGCCCCGGTGTTCGCACCGGCGGGGTTCGACAGCTGGCAGGCCAGCGCCGCGCTGATCACCGGGTTCGTCGCCAAGGAGGTCGTCGTCGGGTCGTTTGCCCAGGCCTTCGCGGTGGAGGAGCCGGCAGACCCCGCCGAGCCGGCCACCCTCGGCGACAAGCTGAGGGAGACCTTCGAGGAGTCCTCCGGTGGGCACGGCGCAGCCGCCGCCCTCGCCTTCATGGTGTTCGTCCTCGCCTACACCCCGTGCGTGGCCACCCTGGCCGAGCAACGCAGGATCCTCGGCTGGCGGGTGACCCTCGCGGCCGTGGGCGCCCAACTGGTGGCGGCCTGGGTGCTGGCAGTGGTCACCTTCCAGATCCTCCGGGTGGTGCTGTGACGCGGTTCTACGACCTCCTGAGGCGCGGTGCCACCATCGACGCGGCTGCCGCGGGTGCCGGCCTCGACCGCGAGCTCGCCGCCGTCATGGTGGACCACTACGAGCGGGCCGGCCTCATCGAGCTGTCCGGGGCGTCCGCGTGCACCGACTGTCCCTCGACGGATCCGGCGGCCCCGCGCCGCTTCGGCTGCGCGGCCTGCCCGTTCGCGGGCCGCAATGCGGAACGCCGGCCCGGGACCGGCGGCGGGAGTGCGACACTCCAGGGGTGACGACGACGTTGACCGGTTTCATTCCTGACCTCCGGGCCGCCCTCCGGGGTGAGGTGGACGACTCGGACCGCAGGCGGGCCGAGTACTCCACCGATGCGTCCAACTACCGCGTGGTTCCGCAGGTGGTGGCCTACCCGTGGGACGCTGCTGACGTTGCCGCGGCGCTCGAGGTCGCCCGGCAGCACGAGGTCCCGATCACCGCCCGTGGCGCAGGGACCTCGATCGCCGGCAACGCGGTGGGGACCGGCCTCGTGCTCGACTTCACCCGCCACATGAACCGGATCGTCGCACTGGACCCCGGGGCCCGCACCGCCGTCGTGGAGCCGGGAGTGGTGATGGCGGCCCTGCAGGACGCCGCGGCCCCGCACGGCCTGCGCTTCGGTCCCGACCCCTCCACGTGGACCCGGGCCTCGCTCGGCGGCATGATCGGCAACAACGCCTGCGGCCCGCGCGCCGTCGCGTACGGCCGGACGGCGGACAACGTGGTCGCCCTCGACATCCTCGATGGGACGGGGAGGGAACTCCACGCGGCCCGCGACCTGGCCGTGGTGCCGGGCCTGGGCGAACTGGTCGAGGCGAACCTCGCGACCATCCGCACCAACTTCGGCCGGTTCAAGCGGCAGGTCTCGGGATACTCGCTCGAGCACCTCCTGCCCGAGAACGGTACGCACCTCGCCCGGATGCTCTCCGGCAGCGAGGGAACGCTCGGCGTGATCACCGCCGCCACCCTCGACCTCGTCCCGATCCCCAGCCAGCCCGTCCTCGTCGTGCTCGGCTACCCGGACATGCCCACCGCCGCCGACGCCGTCCCCACCCTGCTCGCCCACCGGCCGTTGGCCATCGAGGGCATCGACGCCCGGTTGATCGACGTGGTGCGCCGCCGCCGCGGCGAGGACGCGGTGCCCCCGCTGCCGGACGGCGCCGGGTGGCTGCTCATCGAGGTGGGCGGGCCGGACGCGGCGAGCGCCATGGACGCCGCCCGCGCGCTCGCGGCCGACGGCGCGACGTCGTCCGTGACCATCCATCCCGCCGGGCCCGAGGCGACCGCCCTGTGGCGGATCCGTGCCGACGGCGCGGGCCTCGGCGGCCGGACGCCCGCCGGGGACCCGGCGTGGCCGGGCTGGGAGGACGCCGCCGTCCCGCCGGAGCACCTCGGGGGCTACCTCCGCGACTTCGAGGCACTGCTGGACGCCCATGGCCTCGACGGGCTCCTGTACGGGCACTTCGGGGACGGCTGCGTCCACGTGCGGGTCGACTTCCCCATTCGCGACGCCTCCGGCATCCCCGCCACCATGGCGTTCCTGCACGAGGCGGCCGACCTCACGGTCGCGCACGGTGGCTCACTGTCCGGTGAGCACGGCGACGGGCGGGCGCGCTCCGAACTGCTGCCGAAGATGTACCCCCCGGAGGCCCTCGCCCTGTTCGGCCAGGTGAAGTCCCTGTTCGACCCCGCGAACGCCCTCAACCCGGGCGTCATCACCGCGCCGGAGCCGCTCGACGCGAATCTCCGCCGCCCCGCCGCGCGCCGCACCGGGTCCCGCGGCTTCTCCTTCGCCCACGACGACCACGACTTCACCACCGCGGTCCACCGGTGCACCGGCGTGGGCAAGTGCCGCGCGGACAACTCCGGCGCCGGCGGCTTCATGTGCCCCAGCTACCAGGCCACGAAGGACGAGAAGGATGCCACCCGGGGCCGGGCCCGCGTCCTGCAGGAGGTCACGAACGGCTCGCTCCTCTACCGGTGGAACTCCGAGGAGGTGCGCGAGTCGCTCGACCTGTGCCTCGCGTGCAAGGCCTGCTCCTCCGACTGCCCGGCCGGGGTGGACATGGCCAAGTATCGCTCGGAGGTGCTGTACCGCTCGTGGAAGGGCCGGATCCGGCCGGTCACCCACTACCTGCTGGGCATGCTCCCGCTCTGGGGCCGACTCGTCACTGCGGTGCCCGGGCTGGCACAGATCGCCAACCTGGCCTTCCGGTTCCGGCCCCTGACGAAGGCGGTCCTGAAGGTCGGGGGGATGGACACGCGCCGCGAGATGGTGAGCTTCGAGACGGCGCCGCTGGCTCCGTGGTGGGAGAGGCGTGCCAAGGAGCGGGCGGAGGCGGCGGTGGCCGAGGATGCGGCTGGCGAGGGGATGGGCCGCCCCGTCCTGTTGTGGGCCGACTCCTTCTCCCACACCCTCGACTCCGGTCCGGCGAAGGCGATGGTCGAACTGCTGGAGGCCGCCGGCTACGACGTGATGCTCGCGCCCGCCGACGCGTGCTGCGGCCTGACGTGGATCACCACCGGCCAGCTCGACGTCGCGAAGCGGAAGCAACGGCACCTCCTGGACCTGCTCGGCCCGCTCGCCGTCAACGGCATCCCGATCGTGGGGGTGGAGCCCTCCTGCACGGCCGTGCTCCGCGATGACATGGTGGACCTGCTGCCCGATGACCCGCGCGCGCTGGCGGTCTCGCGCGTCACCTTCACGCTCGCCGAGTTGCTCACCCACCCGGACTTCGGGCCGGGGGACCGGTGGACGCCGCCGGACCTCACCGGGGTGGAGGTGGTCGCACAGCCGCACTGCCACCACTACTCCGTGATGGGATGGGACGCGGACGCGGCGCTCCTGCGCGGCGCGGGGGCCGAGCTCACCATCCTCACGGGCTGCTGCGGCCTGGCCGGCAACTTCGGCATGGAGGCCGGGCACTACGAGGTCTCCGTGGCGGTGGCCGAGAACTCGCTGCTACCGGCACTGCGGGAGAAGCCGGACGCCGTGTACCTCGCGGACGGCTTCTCCTGCCGGACCCAGGCGGCCCAGCTCGCGGACCGGCGCGGCGTCCACCTCGCTGAACTACTGGTGCGTGGCCGCCCCTGAACCTCCATGCAAGAATGGGATCAGGCCGATTCCACCCTCTCCGTCAGGTACCTGCATGTTGCTGTTCGAGTTCGATCAGGGGCAACTCCTTCCCACGCAGTTGGGTTGGCGTTCCCCTGAGGACATCGATCCCGAGGTGATGGGTGCGGTGCGTGACCAGGTGATCCAGTTGATTGGCCGGACGCTCTTCCCGATCCAGTGGACCGGGGCGGAGGGCTCCCACGCGGCGCGGGCGGAGCCTCACCGGCTGGTGGCGATGGATGCCTCCGGACAGGTCGTGAGCGTCGAGGTGCTGGCGGCGCTGGACTCGGTGGGCCTGGTCGACGCCCTTGCGCGCGCGGGCCGGACGGCGGCGCTGGGCTGGCTCGACCTCGCCGAACTCTACCCGCGGGGAGCCGCGGTCTTCCGCCGGGACTGGAACGTGTTCCGCGAGTCGCTGCCGCCCCGCCCGATCCCCGGGCCACGTCTGTACATCGTGACGAGCCGCATCGCCGACGACGTCCGCCCGGCCCTCGAGATGCTCGCCGATTCCGGTGTCGAGGTGTTCGAGGTCTCCCAGCGGGAGCTGGCGAACGGACGGCGCTTCATCGAGGTCACCGAGCCCTTCCGTGTCTCCGTCCCGACGATCAACGCCTACGCGGCCCTCCAGGCGGGCAGGCGCCCGGACCTCGTCATCGACCACGACGAGGACATCCGGCAACTGCTGGCGGTCGCGCCCGACGGCCAGAACATCGACGCGGACATCGTCGAGACGCCCGGAGCGGTGCACCCGTTCGGCTCGCCCGCCGACGAGGTGGACGAGGACGCCGCGGACGAGGACGCCGGCGCGGCGGACCCCCACATGCTCGCGATCGCCGAGGTCTGCGGCGAGGAGACCCCCCTCGTCTGGGTCCAGCACCGCAAGGGCCTGCGGCACGAGGCGGTGCTGCGCCTCGATGGGACGCTCGCGCTGCCGGACGGGCGGCTGTTCGCGGACCCCTCGCGTGCGGCGGCGATCGCCTCCGGCCGGCGCGGGGTGGACGGTTGGCAGCTCTGGCGCATCACCGAGGGCGGGCCCACCCTCGCCGAGGCGCGGGACGAGGTCATGCAGCCGCGCCCACAGCGGGAGCGGCGCCACTGATCACCGGCGGACGTACGCCCCGTTCCAGCGCCGCAGCTCCGCGTAGGCCCGCGCGCGCACCGGGGCGGCGGAGAGGAACACGTCGTGGATCGCGCCCTCGAACCTCGCGATCGTCACGAGTTGTCCCAGTTGCGTGGACCGGCGCGCGATCTGCTCGACGTCGAGGACGGTGTCGACCGATCGCAGCTCAGGAGACCACCTCGTGGAGATCACGGTCCTCGACGAGGTGAGGACGAGGACCGGGCACGTGATCGTGAGTCCCTCGGCCACCTGGGCATGACCAGCGAGGACCGCGCTCAACCACCCCGGACGGACCGGCATCGACGGCGAGGTGCGCCACGCGTCGTTCGTGCCCCAGCCGTCGTAGAACGGATCCCCCTCGGTGCCCTCCGGACGGGGCCCGTCCTCCTCCTCGTCCCACCCATGGAGCACGCGGAAGTAGAAGCCGGGGTCCCCCATGGGGAGCACCGACGTCGGGATCCGGCGGGCGAGGGTGTCCACCAGCAGGGGGCCGGCCGAGCGGAGGAGCTGGGAGCCCTGCAACTCCAGCCACGGGGCGTTCAGGACGAGTGCACGGAGCGCCCCCGGGTGCCGGTGGGCCCACAGGGCCGCGGTGAGGCCGCCCGTCGAGTGGCCGATGAGGACCAGGTCCGTCCCGACGCCCTGTTCACGGCGGATCACGTCGAGGGCGACGTGGATGTCCTCGTCGTAGGTGTTGAGGCTGTCCACGTAGCCGGGCAGCTGGTGCTCCCGCAGCGAGCGACCGTACTTCCGGAGGTCGAGGCCGTAGAACGCGGCACCGGACGCGGCCAGCTCCCGGGCCAGCTCACGCTGGTGGAAGTAGTCGTTCCAGCCGTGCAGGTACAGCACGGCGAACGACGGCGTCGCCGGAGTGCCCGGCAGCGCCCCCGGATCGTCCGCCGGGCGGTGCCGGACGAGGGTGGCGACAACCTCTCCCTGCTCGTCGTCGAGGAGGGGCAGGGTCTGGGCCTCGAAGCCCGCTCCGAGCACGTCGGGTTCCCAACTCATGACCCCATTGTCGCTCAGCGGTGCAGCCACGTGCGCTCGGCGGAGCGCAGGAAGCGCCCGAGCAGCGCGGACACCTGGTCATGCTCCACGAGGAAGCCGTCGTGGCCGCAGTCCGAGCGGATCCACTGCAGCGGTTCGGCGTGCGGGGCGTGGCGGACCACCTGCTCCAGCTCGTGCGGGAGGAAGAGCCGGTCCGTGTCCACCCCGATCACGAGGACGCGCGCCTGGATCTGCGACAGGGCGATGTCCACCCCGCCGCGGTCCCGGCCCACGTCGTGGGTCATCATCGCCCGGGTGATGGTGACGTAGGAGTTCGCGTCGAAGCGGCGAGCCAGCTTCCAGCCGGCGTGGTCCAGGTAGGACTGCACGGCGTAGCGCCCGCCCTCCATCGGCTCCTCCGCGTGCTGCTGCAGCCGGTAGAACCGGGCCTGCAGCTCCGCCGCCGATCGGTAGGAGAGGTGGGCGATCTGGCGGGCGAGCGCGAGGCCTGCGGCCGGGCCCCCGCCCACGGGCGCGTCGTAGTAGTCCCCTCCGCGGAAGTTCGGGTCGGACTGGATCGCGAGGATCTGGGTGTGGGCGAGTCCGAGCTGCTCTGCCGACGTCGCGGCGTTCGAGGCGATCACGGCGAGCCGGCCGACACGGTCGGGGAACTGGATCGCCCACTCGATGGCGCGCTGCCCGCCCATGGAGGCACCCACGACCAGCGCCCACCGCCGCACGCCGAGGTGATCGGCGAGCAGCGACTCGGCCACCACCTGGTCCCGCGCGGTCACCTGGGGGAAGCGGGAACCCCAGGGGACGCCGTCGGGATCCAGCGAGGCGGGGCCCGTGGTCCCCTGGCAGCCCCCCAGGATGTTCGGGGCCACGACGAAGTAGCGGTTCGTGTCGATCGCCTTGCCGGGGCCGACCACGGACTCCCACCAGCCGGCCGTCGGGTGGCCGTTGCCGGCGGGACCGAGGACGTGCGAGTCCCCGGTGAGGGCGTGCAGGACGAGCACGGCGTTGTCGCCGGCCTCGTTGAGCTCGCCCCAGGTCTCGTAGGCCACCGTCACGGGGAGTTGGCGGCCGGTGTCGAGGAGGATCTCCCCGAGGTCCGCGAAGTGGCGGTGACCGGCCGGGTCCCCCTCCCGCCACGCGCCGGTGGCGGGAAGGGCCGTCGGATCGATGGACTGCCGCGTCATGCCGCGCTCGTCTCCGCGGGGGTGGCGGCGCTCGGGGCGGAGGGGACGGCGGGCAGGGACCGGACCGCCTCGAAGCCCTTGGCGAGGTCCGCGAGGATGTCCGCCACGTCCTCGATGCCCACCGAGAGGCGCACCAGGCCCGGGTTGACCCCGGTGCTCACCTGTTCCTCCGGCGTGAGCTGGGAGTGGGTGGTGGAGGCCGGGTGGATCACCAGGGAGCGGACGTCCCCGATGTTGGCCACGAGCGAGTGCAGCTCGAGGGCGTCCACGAAGGCCTTGCCGGCGCGCAGGCCGCCCGCGAGGGTGAAGGCGAGGACACCGCCCGACCCCTTCGGGGCGTACCGCCGTGCCCTCTCGTGCCACGGGGAGGACTCGAGGCCCGAGTAGGCCACCGACGTGACGCCTTCCTGGTCCTCGAGCCACCGTGCGACCGTGAGCGCGTTGTCGCAGTGGCGCTGCACCCGCAGCGACAGGGTCTCGATGCCTTGGGCCAGCAGGAACGCGTTGAACGGCGAGATCGCCGCCCCGAGGTCGCGGAGCCCCTGGAGCCTGGCCTTCAGGATGAAGGACAGGTTGACGCCGAAGACGCCCTCGGCCCCGAGGTCCCGCGCGTAGACGAGGCCGTGGTAGGACTCGTCGGGCTCGTTGAACTGGGGGAACCTCTCGGGGTGGGCCCCGAAGTCGAAGCGGCCGGAGTCCACGATCACCCCGCCGATCGCGGAGCCGTGACCGCCCAGGAACTTGGTGGCGGAGTGGATCACGATGTCCGCCCCCCACTCGAGCGGGCGGATCAGGTAGGGCGTGGCGATCGTGTTGTCGATGATGAGGGGGACACCCACCTCGTGGGCGACGTTGGCGATCGGCTCGATGTCGAGGACGTCCTGCTTCGGGTTGGAGATCGACTCCCCGAAGAACGCGATCGTGGTGGGACGTGCAGCGGCCCTCCACTGCTCCGGGTCGTCCGGGTCCTCCACGAAGGTGGTCTCGATGCCCAGCTTGGGCAGGGTGTGGTGGAAGAGGTTGTAGGTGCCGCCGTAGAGGGATGGCGAGGAGACGATGTGGCTCCCCGCGCCGCCGAGGGTGAGGAGGGCGAGGGTCTCCGCGGCCTGTCCGGAGGAGACGAGCAGGGCGCCGACTCCCCCCTCGAGGGCGGCGATGCGGTTCTCCACCACCTCGTTGGTCGGGTTGTTCAGCCGCGTGTAGATGGGCCCGAGTTCGGTCAGGCCGAACCGTGCGGCCGCCTGGTCGGTGTCCTTGAAGACGAAGGACGTGGTCTGGTAGATCGGCAGCGCGCGGGCGCCTGTCTCGGCGTCCGGGGTCTGGCCGGCGTGGATCTGGATGGTGTCGAAGGACCAGGTGGTGCTCATGGGATGCTCCTGAAGGACTGGGGGAAGAGGGCTCACGGATCTCCCGGTCCACACGTCGTGCGCCGGGAGGACGCGCACGCCGGTCATCTCGACGATCCGGGCACCGTTGCCTCGGATCGCTGCCTCAGGGCAGGCCGAACGTGCGCGTCAGCGGCGCATTCGACGGCAGAGGAACATGCGTCGCAGCGTAGCGGCACGGTGAGCAGCTGGGACACCGCCGTTCCGGATCGTGAGATCCCGAGCGCTGACAGGGTCGGGGCGTGGCCGGAGTCACCGGCGGGGAGTCGTGTCACGCCGGACACCAGGCAGGCCGAAAGAGAATATCTATGTGACTGGAGAGAAAGGAGTTCACAAGGGTGACGATGGGGGGTACGCTCAGGGGAGTTGCTCGGTGGACACGTCAACCCGACACGCCGTGTTCATGATCATCCGGAGGAAAGTTGTCCGTAGCCCTGCGCGTGCGTCTCATCGCGGCACTCGCCGCCGCCTCCCTGGTGGTCCCGGCAGCTGCGGCCCTCGCCGACCCGGGGGACAGGCTCGAGGAGTCACGCGCGGCAGAGGCGGCAACGGCCTCCTCCATCGCGGACCTCGAGCGCCAGCTCGCCCAGCTCTCGGCGGCGCGTGAGGAGGCCGCGATCCGGGCCGGGCTCGCCAACGAGGCCTACCTCGAGGCCACTGTCCACCTCGACGCCGCGCGGGCGGAGTCCCGCCAGGCGCAACGGGCCGCGGACGCCGCCGCTGCCGAGGCGGAGGTCGCCCGCGGGGCGCTCGCGACGATCGCACAGCTGCTGTACCAGGGTGGTTCCGCCTCCCTTGCGTCGATCACGCCGTTCCTCACCGACGACTTCGCCTCCGCCATGCGCACCGCCACCCACATGGACCAGCTCGCGCGCCGGACGGACGCCCAGCTGCAGCACTTCGAGGCACTGCGCACGGTGTCCGCCATCCTCACGGAGCGAGCGGAGCGGGCCCGCGCCGCCGAGCAGGCCGCGGTCGATTCCCTCGCGGCCGCCGCGGAAACGGCCCAGGAGCAGGCGGATGCGGCCGCCTTCCAGCTCGCGTTCTCGACCGAGCAGCGCGACGCGCTCATCGAGCAACTCGCCCGCCAGCGCGAGACGACCGTCGATCTGGAGCGTGCCCGGCAGGATGCCCTGGAGGAGCAGCGGATCGAGCGCGAGAACCGCGCCGCCCTCCGGGAGGCGCAGGCGGTCGCGGCCATCGACTCGCTCGCCGTGGCGCCCGCCGTCGCGCCCGCCCCCGAGCTGGTCGACGAGCGGGACACTGCCGTCTCCCGCGATGGCGACCGCGTGGAGGACACCAGCTCGCCGACGAGCACCGCCCCGATCTCGGTACCGTCCCCGACGACGCCGTCGCCGACGCCCACCACGCCGTCGCCGACGCCCACGACGCCGTCGCCGACACCCACGACGCCGTCGCCGACACCCACGACGCCGTCGCCGACTCCCACGACGCCGTCGCCGACTCCCACGACGCCGTCGCCGTCGCCCACGACGACCACCCCGGCCCCGGCACCCACGACCCCCGCCCCAGCGCCGACGACGCCGGCTCCCGCCCCGCCGCCCCCCGCACCGGCACCGCTCCCCGCATCGCAGATCGCGCTCAACTTCGCCCTCGCCCAGGTCGGGAAGCCGTACGTGTGGGGCGCCGACGGGCCCGACAGCTACGACTGCTCAGGCCTCACCATGGCCTCGTACCTCGCCGCCGGGATCTACATCGGCCGCACCACGCGCACGCAGTACGCCGAGACGGCGCGCGTCCCGCTCGCCGACATGAGGCCGGGGGACCTGGTCTTCTACTCCTCGGACGGCACGGCGGCCGGGATCTACCACGTCGCGATGTACACCGGGAACAACATGCGCGTCCACGCCCCCAGCCCGGGCAAGCTCGTGGAGCACGTGAAGATGTACTACTACAACGTGATGCCGTACGCGGGGCGCGTCACCGGCTGACGGCGGTGACGGCCGTCAGTGGTGCTCGCCGGAGTCCTTGAGCCGCTGGAACGAGCGGGCGATCTCCTCCTCGGCGGCCTCGCGCCCCACCCAGTGCGCACCCTCGACCGACTTCCCCGGCTCCAGGTCCTTGTAGACCTCGAAGAAGTGCTGGATCTCGAGGCGGTGGAACTCCGAGACGTCCTCGATGTCGGTGCGCCAGGACATGCGCTGGTCCCCGGCGGGCACGCAGAGCACCTTGTCGTCGCCACCGGCCTCGTCGCTCATCCGGAACATGCCGAGCGCGCGGCAACGGATCACGCAGCCGGGGAAGGTGGGCTCCTCCAGCAGCACGAGGGCGTCGAGGGGGTCCCCGTCCTCGCCCAGCGTGTCGTCGATGAACCCGTAGTCGTCCGGGTACCGGGTGGAGGTGAAGAGCATCCGGTCGAGCCGGATCCGGCCGGTCACGTGGTCCACCTCGTACTTGTTCCGGTTCCCCTTGGGGATCTCGATGGTGACGTCGAATTCCACGTGGACCTACCTCCGGCAGCAGCGAGTCTGGATGGCTCCACACTAGTGTGTGGAAGGGGCGAGGACATCCGGACGGAGGGAGCGCGGCGATGAAGGCGGCCGGCGTGCTCGCGGCGACCCTCCTCCTGCTCGGCGGCGGGTACGTGGCCGCGGACGCCGTCGATGCCGTCCCCGGTCCCCTCACGACGCGCAGGGTGATCCCGGAACCGGCGCCGTATCCCGACCCGACCGTGGTTCCCGCCGTTGCCCCCACCGTTGCCGGCGCCCCGGCTCTGGTCCCGGTGGGTGACCTCCAGTACCTCGTCGACGAGCTGGCGGCCGGTACCACGCTCTCCGCGTCCCTCGTCGACCTCGCCACCGGGGAGGTGGTGGGCGCCGCGGAGCCGACGACGCCGCGCCCGCCGGCGTCGTCCCTCAAGCTGCTGACCGCGGCCGCCGCCCTCGAGGACCTGGGCCCCGGCCACACGCGCGCCACGACCGCCACCTGGGACGGGACCACGCTCACGCTCGTCGGGGGCGGCGACCTCCTCCTGTCCGTCGGGGACGCAGCAGAGGAGGACGCCGGTGCGCCGCGTGCCTCGCTGACGGACCTCGCCGGACAGGTCGCGGGACGGCTCGGCGAGGCAGCCGTGGCGCTCGCCGTCGACGACACCCTGTTCACGGGACCGGTCCACGCGGCGGACTGGGGCGCGATCGACCGCCTGTTCGTCATGCCCATGGCCTCGCTCGCCGTCGGCGCCGGCAGGTCCGACGGCTCGACCTGGGACCCCGATCCCGCCATGACCGCCGCACGGCTGTTCGCCGCCGAACTCACCGCCGCCGGCGTGACGGTGGAGTCCGACCCCGTCCGTGCAGCCTCCCCGGCGGGTGCCACGGAGGTGGGCAGGGTGGAGTCGGCCCCGCTCTCCGAGGTGGTGCGCCACACGCTGAAGGAGTCGGACAACTCGGTCGCGGAGGCGCTGGGACGGCTGGTGTCGCTGGAGCGGGGCGGCC
Organism: Actinomycetota bacterium; assembly: GCA_009930425.1. Lineage (GTDB taxonomy): Bacteria > Actinomycetota > Actinomycetes > Actinomycetales > Actinomycetaceae > UBA1383. The sequence continues at coordinate 20,075 of RZYE01000014.1, forward strand.
CGGGCACCGCGGAGGGGGCCACGGCCGCGGTCAGCGCTGCGATCACGGAACTCGGGCTCCCCACGGCGGGCATGGTCCTGTGGGACACCTCGGGCCTCTCCTCGGGGACGCGCGTGACCACGGAACTGCTGACGGGCCTCCTCGTGGCGTCACTCGGCCACCCGCGGCTGCGCTCCCTCGTGCCCTCCCTGCCCGTGGCCCACCTCGACGGGACGCTCGTCGAGCGCATCGGCGAGGCTGCGGGCCAGGTACGTGCCAAGACCGGCACGCTGCTCACCGTGGTGTCCCTCACCGGCGTGGTCCGCACGGACAGCGGCGGCGCCGTCGCCTTCTCGGTGATCCTGCCGGCGCTCGAGCCCGGCGGCGTGGAGGCCGGCAGGCAGCGGCTGGACGAGTTCGTGACACTGCTCGCCTCCGCCGGCGGGTGAGGTTACCGTGATTTCATGACCGATCTCGACTGGGACGTCGCGGCGCGGCGGGCCGGCCAGCTCGCACCGGCGGGCCCGTCGGGGACCCGGGTGCAGCTCCGGGGAGTCGTGGAGTCCCTCCGCCGGGCCGCGGCGCGGGCACCGGCCATGGTGGGCGAGCTGACCGGGCTGGAACGGGCATCCCGCGAGGCGGCGGAACTGCCCGTGTACGTGGTCGACCGCCCGCGCTGGTCGGAGGCGAACGCCCAGATCTTCCGGTCACTGCTCGCGCACTCCATCCCCGAGGGGGGACGTTCCTCCGCCCGGGTCGCGGCGGAGGAGCTCGGCCTCCTGCTCGCCCTTCTCTCCAGCCGCGTGCTCGGCCAGTTCGACCCGTTCACCTCCGACGGCCGGCTCCTGCTGGTCGCGCCGAACGTCGTGGCCATCGAGCGGGAGCTCGACCTCGACGTGATGGACTTCCGGCTGTGGGTCTGCCTCCACGAGCAGACCCATGCCGTCCAGTTCGCCGCGGCGCCGTGGCTCGCCGGTCACCTCGCGGAGAGCATCGCGGCCATGGGGGAGCGGATCGCGGAGCCGGAGGGAGGGTCCGAGCGGGTGCGGGTGGTGCTCGACGCCGTGATCGACATCGTCCGCAACCGGGCGGTGGGTGCGGACCTCCTCCACACCCTCCTCTCGGAGGACGAGCAGCGCGAGCTCGACCGCGTCATCGCGGTCATGAGCCTGCTCGAGGGGCACGCGGACGTGGTGATGGACGCGATGGGACCGGCCAGGCTGCCCTCGGTGCGCCGCATCCGCGCGAGCTTCGAGAAGCGGCGGGACGGTGCCGGCCCCTTCGACCTCGTGGTGCGCCGCATCCTCGGCATGGACGCCAAGATCGCCCAGTACCGCAACGGTGCCGCCTTCGTCCGCGGCGTGCTGGACGAGGTCGGTCACGAGGGCCTCAACGCCGTGTGGGCCGAGGCCGCCAACCTGCCCACCCAGGAGGAGATCGCGCATCCCGGCCGCTGGGTCACGCGCGTCCACGGCTGATGGCCGGCCCCACCCCCCGCGTGGCAGCCGCGAGGTCCGCCCTCCTCGCCCTCGGCCTGCCCCCCGGAACGCACCTCGTGGTGGCCTGCTCCGGCGGACCCGACTCCCTCGCCCTCGCCGCCACCCTCGCCCACCTCGCCCCTCGGCACGGCTGGGAGGCGCGCGCCGTCGTCGTCGACCACTCGCTGCGGGAGGGCTCGGCCGCGGACGCCGCGGCAGCCGCCGCGGCCTGCCGGGAGCTCGGCCTCCCGGCGGAGGTGCGGACCGTGGCGGTGGCGGGCGACGGGACCGGCGCCGGTGCCGGGGGGCCGGAGGCCGCGGCCCGCACGGTGCGCTACGCGGCCCTCGAAGCGGCCGCGACGGCGTTCCATCCCGATGCCCTCGTCCTCCTGGGACACACCATGGACGACCAGGCCGAGACGGTCCTCCTGCGCCTCGCGCGGGGCTCGGGAGCACGTTCGCTCGCGGGAATGCCCGCGGCCACCGGCCGCTTCCGCCGGCCCTTCCTCGGCCTGCGGCGCGCGGACACGCTCGGGATCTGTGCCGACCTCGCCCTGCCGTACCGGGACGACCCGTCCAACGCGGCCGACGGCGGCTGGGTGCGCTCCGATGGCGGGCCCCTCCTGCGCTCCGCCGTGCGCCACGGCGCACTGCCGGCCCTCGTGGAGGCACTCGGTCCCGGCGTGGTCGAGGCGCTGGCGCGCACCGCCGGCCTGCTCCGGCGGGACGCGGACCTGCTGGAGGCTCTCGCGGAGGATGCCCTCGGCCGTGCAGTGCGCCACTGGAGCACTGAGCACGCTGAACTGGACGTCGTGGCGCTCGCGGCCGAGCACCCGGCACTCCGGACGCGGGTGCTGTACCGGGTACTGGTCGAGACGTCCGGGTGCGGCGGGGCATATGCGGCACGGCACGTGGACGCCGTCGATAGGCTCGTCACGGACTACCACGGGCAGGGTGCCGCCGACCTCCCGGGCCGCGTCACGGCCCGCCGGAGCGGTGACGCGCTCGTCATCGAGAGAAGGGGCTGACATGGACGCCGGTGACATGGGACGGGACCTCGAGAAGGTCCTGCTGACGGAGGACCAGATCGACGCGCGCCTGACCGAACTGGCGGCGCTCATCGACCGGGACTACGAGGGCATCGACCTGCTGCTGGTCGGCGTGCTCAACGGCGCCGTGATGGTGATGGCGGACCTCGCGCGGAAGCTGCACAACCGGGCCCAGATGGACTGGATGGCGGTCTCGTCGTACGGCTCGGGCACGCGGTCCTCCGGCGTGGTGCGGATCCTCAAGGACCTCGGCACGGACATCCAGGACCGCCACGTCCTCATCGTCGAGGACATCATCGACTCGGGCCTCACGCTCTCCTGGCTCGTGGCCAACCTGAGGTCGCGCAACCCCGCCTCGCTGCGGGTCGCGACCGTGCTCCGCAAGCCGGAGGCGGCCACCGTGGACGTCCAGGTGGACTACGTGGGCTTCGAGATCCCGAACGAGTTCGTGGTCGGCTACGGCCTCGACTACGCCGGGAACTACCGCAACCTCCCCTTCATCGGGACGTTGGCACCGCATGTCTACGGCGGCGAGTAGCGCTGGCAGCGAACAGGGACGGTGAAACGCGGCGGTGTCGACTAACGTCGAGTCACTGACTCACTCTCGAAGGGACGTTACGGCCTGATGGACAAGAAGAAGGTCGCCCGTGGGCCCATGACATGGGTGCTGCTGTTCCTGCTCCTGATCTGGGCCGTGTACCTCTTCCTCGGCCAGTCGGACACGCGGGGCATCGACACCTCCGACGGTCTCGAACTGCTCGCGGGGGACACCGTCGAGCAGGTGGTCATCACCGAGGGCCTCCAGCGGGTGGACCTGACGCTCACCGAGGACTTCGTCCGCGAGGCGGAGGACGGCACCGAGGAGAACCTCGGCACGGAGGTCGAGTTCTTCTACGTCACGCCCCAGGGCCCGGAGGTGGTGGAGGCCGTGAAGGCGGCCAACCCGCCGGAGGGCTACAACTCGGTGGTCCCGCAGACGTCCTTCCTCGCCTCGCTGCTGTCCTTCATGCTGCCGCTGTTCCTGCTGCTGGCGCTGTTCTGGTGGCTGTCCTCGCGGATGCAGGGCGGCGCCGGGATGATGCGCTTCGGCAAGTCCAAGGCGAAGATGGTCAACAAGGAGAACCCGCAGGTCACGTTCGCCGATGTCGCCGGGGTGGCCGAGGCGGTGGAGGAGCTGCAGGAGATCCGCGAGTTCCTCTCCGAACCGGGCAAGTTCCAGGCCGTGGGCGCCAAGATCCCCAAGGGCGTGCTGCTGTACGGTCCGCCCGGAACCGGCAAGACCCTGCTCGCCCGCGCCGTCGCCGGCGAGGCCGGGGTCCCGTTCTTCTCCATCTCCGCCTCGGAGTTCGTGGAGATGTTCGTCGGCGTGGGTGCCTCCCGCGTCCGCGACCTCTTCGAGCAGGCCAAGTCCAACGCGCCCGCGATCATCTTCGTGGACGAGATCGACGCCGTCGGCCGCCACCGCGGTGCCGGCCTCGGCGGTGGCCACGACGAACGCGAGCAGACGCTGAACCAGCTCCTCGTCGAGATGGACGGGTTCGACGTCAACACCAACGTCATCCTCATCGCCGCCACCAACCGCCCCGACGTCCTCGACCCGGCACTGCTGCGCCCCGGGCGCTTCGACCGGCAGATCGGGGTGGACGCCCCGGACCTCAACGGGCGGCTCGCCATCCTCGGCGTGCACGCCAAGGGCAAGCCGATGTCCAAGTCCGTGGACCTGCGCCTGGTCGCCAAGCGCACCCCCGGATTCACCGGTGCGGACCTGGCCAACGTGCTCAACGAGGCCGCCCTGCTCACGGCCCGTTCCAACGCCCAGCTCATCGACAACCGGGCGCTGGACGAGGCGATCGACCGCGTCATCGCCGGTCCCCAGCGGCGCACCCGGGTGATGAACGAGAAGGAGAAGAAGATCACCGCCTACCACGAGGGTGGGCATGCGCTCGCGGC
>RZYE01000611.1 GCA_009930425.1 Actinomycetota bacterium
CGGCGACTTTCCCGGTTCTGGCAGGGAGTACACGCGTATCGCCGAGTCGGCCTCGGGCTGCGTGCTCTTCAGCCACACCGCAGCACAGCCGGCCCCGGAGCAGGCCCTCGGCGAGTCAGCCCGAGATCTGACGGTCGCGGAGCTGAACGACGCCGGACGCGAATTCGCAACACCACTGGAGCCTGCCGCGGACACCTGGTTCGCGACCAGTGGCGAGACAACACTCGCCGGAGAGCCCAGCTCCGTCATCAACGCGGTCGAGGCGAGATGGGACACCGACGACACGTCGATCAGACTCGCGATGCGCGCGAGCGTTGTCCCCAACTATGACGGCAGCCGAGAACTGCACACCGTCGGGGTGCTTCTCTCGTGCCCCGCCGATGCTGACGCGGAATCCGCTTGGGAGACCCTTCGGCCCGCTGTCAGGCTCGACATCTGGACACCAGGACCCGAATCACCCGGGGATTGGCCCGCAGCCGAGGGATAACCCGCTCCATCAAGAATTGTGGCACCACCGGCCGCGGCGGGGCCGCAGGCGACAACTTGCTGCCACTCTTGACAGGTCGCCAGCTTACAGCCGCGCTCGACGATCACCGGAGCCCGGCACGTACCGCTCACGCGGACCACGCGGGAGTACCTCTAGGAGTGTGACAACCGCCACACGATCACATGTGACAGATCGCAGACCCAGCACCATGTGGAGATGTCCCGGAGAGCGTTGAATGAACCGGATGAGCTCTGGTCGTGGTCTCCGATCACGATCGGGTTGTCGAAGGGGAGAAGAGCGGAATCGTACTTCAGGGCCCTGCCGGCCCAGTCTGGCATTTCTCAGGGTTGACGAGGGGAGTTGAGACGTGTTCGGAGCAGAGGTGCACAAATCTGGCTGGCGTGTGGGAGCGCGGGTTGTCGTAGCAGCCATGCTCGCCGGGACGGCTGGGTGTGCGGGGTCGCAGGCCTCGACAGAGCCGACCGGTGGGGTGGGGGCCGGGACCGCGGCGTTGTCGGCGACCGGGGACGCCGGGTACGGGTTCGCGCGGGTGGCGGATGCCGGTGAGTTCATGGCGATCCCGGGTGAGGGGTGGTGGACGGTGACGGCCACGGCGGACGATGTCGTGGACGAGCGTTCGTTGGCGCACCCGGACACGGTGCTGGTGGCCGG
>RZYE01000612.1 GCA_009930425.1 Actinomycetota bacterium
GATCGAGCTGGCAGTAGAGGCCAGCTCTTTCAATTCCTTCACATCAAGGTTGTGACCGTTGCTTATCAACACCTCTTGAAGCGACCCGGCAATCTGCAGTTGCCTTTGCAATAGCTGCTTAACGTCGGACAGGTCCGATGTCGAGGAGGAAAACACAGTGGCTTGCTTGGGAATCACGGCGGACGGGTTCATCGGCGTAGCCTATCAATGAGGGTTGGCTTGGCGCTCGGCGCTGGCCGGGCGTAGTATTGACGACCTTTCTACCACATAACGGACGGCGAGAGCGATGGCGATGACCCTTCAAAACCAGGACACCACGGCAGCGCCTAGCTTCACGGTCGAGGAGACAGACCCCACCCGCATCGTGACCATCGCTAGGGACGGACATCTCCGAGACAACCGCCCGACGAATTTCCAGACGAGTATCAACGACTTCTTCGAGACTCTCTCCTCCCCAGACCCACGGGTGCGCACCAAGGACGGCCCCGGATTCCTGGCCGGCATGACGACAGGCGGACGCAAGGCCGCCTCCTTCCCATCGCACGAGTTCGCCATCCTCGATGCAGACTCCAGCATCCTCCCAGATGGCCGGGTCGTCGATGGTGCTCCGCCTCCCCGCGAGACCGAGGAAGCCTTGATCTCGCTGGGCCTGACCCACTGCTTGTACACGACATTCTCGCACGGTTCGTCCAAGGGGCACAGATACAGAATTGTTTTTCCAGTTCACACGTCTTCAAAAGCCCAGCTCAGAGGCGTGATCCTTTATCTTGTAGGAGCCCTGCAAAACGCCGGGGTTCCCATTGCGCTCACTCGGGAATCCTATACGGTCCCATCAAGGTGGCACTACCCCCGTACTGAAACATCCGACGCGCCATTCTATTCAGCCGTTTCATTCGCCTACAATCTAACGCATTCCGCTGCGCGCTATTTGGCGATGCACTTTCAGCAGGTGGATGAGAACGAGCAAGAAATTCCAACCGCCCCGGCCCTTCCAGCCAATGAGAGAGAACCCATACCGGGTAAGCTCTCGCTGATGGATACGTTCTGTTCGTATTTTTCGATCTCCGAGATCCTCCTTGCGCACGGGTATACCTTTGCCGGCCATCACGTTCTGCTCTCGGAGACCGGCCGGGAATCACCGGCGATGCGCTTCAAAAAG
>RZYE01000613.1 GCA_009930425.1 Actinomycetota bacterium
GTGTTCGTCCCAGACCCAGCGGACGCCGTCGTAGCGCATCCACCCGATGCCGGGCCGGTACCGCCAGTGGTCCCCGCACCACAGCACGAACCGTTCGGCCAGGCCGAGGTCGGTCTCGGGCATGGCCGCGGCGGTGGGGAGACGGTGGTCGGTGATGGCCCAGGGCACCCATACCCGCCCGGGCTCGCCGGAGGTCTCGGGAGGCCAGGCTTCTGCTGGCGCGGTCACGGGAGTGCCCGCCGCGTGTCGACGGTGCTGTTCACGCCGCGAACGACGTCGCCGCGACGGTGGCGTGGTTCCTGGCCTGGAGGAGGCGGACCCGGCGGGACGCCCCGGGCACGGCGTCGACGGGCGTGGCGGGGTTGCGGCGGAGGGCGAGGAGGAGGGACTGGGCGGCGCGGTCGCCGCGTCGCGGGCCGATCAGCAGGGCAGCGAGTGCGGAGAGTTCGTCGAGGGTGAGGCCGGCGTGGTCGCGGAGGTAGGGGTCGCGGCGCAGGGCTTATTCCTCGTAGGTGCGGCGGGCGTCGGCCATGACGTCCAGGGCGCGCTCGACGACGTCGGCCCAGTACCCGACCCGGTCCGCCTCCCCGTCGGCGAGGAGGCTGATGAGGGCGGTCAGGCCGTCGGACGACGGCGCCGGCTCTGCGGCGGTCAGCGCGGGGGCGTGGGTGTCGAGGTGGTGGGTCTCCAGGCCGACGCGGACCAGCCGGTCCGGGCGGTCCGCACTGGAACGGCGGGCCTGCCGGGTGGACAGGACGGACTCGGCGGTGATGTCCACAGCCAGTTCGTTGCGCACGGCTGTCCACAGGTAGGCCCAGGGTGCTTGAGCGGCGAGGATCGTGTCGGGGAACCTTGTGATCGTGTGCCAGCAAGCGGTCAGGACATCCTCCGGTGGCAGTGTGCCGGGGCGGCGGTTGCACCTGTGGTCGACCTTCGCTGCCCAGGCCCCGCACCGGGCCTGGAGCTGCTCGAACAGCCACGCCGCCCAGGGCGACTCCCACCCCTCGGCGCGGATCCGCTCGACCGCGAGGCGGAGCATGTCGTCCGCCCCGAGACCGTCCGCGGTGGCGGTGTCAGGGGTGGGGGAGAGGGTGGCGGTTGGCTGCATGTCGCACCTCGGTGGTCGTTGTCGTCCGGTGTCGGTATCCATCGGA
>RZYE01000614.1 GCA_009930425.1 Actinomycetota bacterium
GCGATCGTCACTTTCGTCATAGCCGCCCGCGCGGCCTCGCGAGTCAGCACGACTGCCGGACGCGTCTTGTCCAAGCGCACCAGACAGATCTCGCGCACGCGTCAATCCTCGAGCGTCTTGTGTGCGACCGACCATGCGACCAGCTCGTCGAGATCGTCAGCAGTGCCCCGCTCGCGGAGGATGGCGGCGTCGCGCTCGGCAACTTGGCGGCGCATCTCCCGCTCGACGGCGCGGGCCACCAGCGCTGCCCGGCTGGGAGCGTTGCCGGCGGCCACGGACTTATCGAGGAAGGCCACCATGTCATCGGGAAGACGAATCGCGATCTGTACGGTCATTAAGCCCAGCATACCAGAGCGGGTCCCATATTGGGATGCTCGCTCATCCCGCAAACGGTGCGGCTCACCCTTGTCTCGCCTAGTACCGCTGGTGGTACTATGAGCTGTGCCTTCAGCTGAGAAGATGGTCGCAGGGATGCGAGCGAACCCTCGCAGCGTCACCTACGCCGATCTCGCCAAGGTCTGTGGGCACTACTTCGGCCCACCCCGAACGACGGGTGGGTCACACGCCGTCTACAAGACACCCTGGCCTGGCGACCCGCGGGTCAACATCCAGAACGACCACGGGAAGGCCAAGGCCTATCAGGTCCGCCAAGTCCTGGCTGCCATCGACAAACTGGAGGAGAAGTGAGCACCGACAACGCACGTGATGCCAGTCGCTACCTCTACCGGGTGACCTGGTCAGAGGAAGACGGCGAGTTCGTCGCGACCTGCGTGGAGTTCCCGTCGCTGTCGTGGCTGGCCGGAACGCCCGAAGAGGCGCTGCGTGGCCTGCGCGACCTCGTCACCGAGGTCATCGCCGACCTAGATGGCGCCGACGAGCAAGCCCCGGAGCCACTGTCCACCAAGTCCTACTCCGGCAAGTTCAACCTCCGCCTCGGTGAGCAACTGCACCGCCGGCTCGCGACGGAGGCCGCAGAGCAACACCTCAGCCTGAACCAGTACGTCGTACGACGCCTCTCAGAAGCCTCCTGAGACCCTCGGCAACGTCCGCTATTGCCGCCGTGAGTGAGGGCGATCGGAGTCCCGCCGGAGTCGGACTCTCACTCCGGCGCGGGTGTTACGTTGGGTCCGTGCTCGGCTTGCCGCAGCACAG
>RZYE01000615.1 GCA_009930425.1 Actinomycetota bacterium
GCACGCTACTCGGATTCTCCGCGGTGGCTGCACTCCTCCTCGCGGGCTGCGCCGATTCGTCGGCGCAGCCCGCCGGGCCTGTCCAGACCTCCGCGACCGCATCGGCCGGGGCGCCGTCGGTGCTCCCGCTGGAGGCCAGCACCTCCACTGACCGCGGCGAGGGCCGGACGGCCCTTCCCGAGGTGGAGGTCCGTGAGGCCGAACTGCCCGCCCCGCGTGAGGTCGAGCCGCCGGTCCGCCTGGTCTACGAGGCCATCGGGGCGGACATGCCCGTCGACCAGGTCGGCGTGGCGGAGGACGGCCAGATGGAGATCCCGGAGGACGCCCTGCGCGCCGGCTGGTACCGCTTCGGCGCCGCCCCCTCCGACTCCGAGGGAACGGTGGTGATCTCGGCCCACGCCGGGTCCTACATCACCCCCCGCGGACCGCTGTACGACCTCCGCTCCTCCGAGGTGGGCCACCGCGTCCAGGTCGAGCAGGCTGACGGCTCGACCGCGACCTACGAGGTCACCCAGGTGGAGCAGCTGGGCAAGGTGACCATCGACTTCAACCAGTACTTCCTCCGCGACGGCGAGAGGCGCCTCATCCTCATCACCTGCGGCGGCCGCTGGGACGAAGCCGCACAGAGCTACGACGACAACATCATCGTGACCGCAACGCTCGTGGAGGGTTAGGGCCGTAGGATGGGACCGGCACTGCTGGAGAGGGAGGTGGTCGAGGTCGAGACTCAGGTCGACGAACTTGCCATCGACTTCGCGGCGGGCCGGCCCGAAGCGATGCGTGCGGCATACGAGCGCCACTCCTCCCTCGTGTACACCCTGGCCCTGCGGGCCCTCGGGAACAGCCACGACGCGGAGGACGTCACCCAGCAGGTGTTCGTATCCGCGTGGCGCTCCCGCGCCACCTTCGACCCGGATCGGTCCGCACTGCCCGCCTGGCTCGTGGGGATCACCCGCAAGAAGATCGCCGACAGCTACGCGAGCCGCACCCGCTCCCGGCGAGACCTCGACGCCGTCACCACCATCGTGGAGGACGAACCTGTGGAGTCGGTCGACGCCAAGGTCGTCGACAGCGTGATGGTCGCAGCCGCGCTCGAGAAGCTCGGCTCGCCGCAGAAGGAGATCATGCACATGGCCTTC
>RZYE01000616.1 GCA_009930425.1 Actinomycetota bacterium
CGGCAACACCCTCTACCAGCCGCCGCAGGCGTTCTACGAGGACCCGGCGTGGGCCTCGATCACCGACTGGCGCGCCGAACTCGCCCCCCACTACGCCACCGCCGCCCGCATGCTCGGCGTCGCGAAGAATCCGATGCGCACGCCCGCGGATGACGTCATGGAGCGGGTTGCCACCGACATGGGCGTGGGGCACACGTTCCGCCCCACCGAGGTGGGCGTGCTGTTCGCCGGACCCGGACAGGCCGAGGGGCAGGACGTCCCCGATCCGTTCTTCGGCGGCGCCGGCCCTGCCCGTACCACCTGCACCGGCTGCGGCGGCTGCATGACCGGCTGCCGGGTGGGGGCCAAGAACACCCTCGTCAAGAACTACCTGTGGCTCGCGGAGGCCGCGGGCTGCGAGATCATCCCCCTCACCACCGTGCGGCGAGTCCGCCCGCGTGCCGACGGCGGCGGATACCAGGTGGACGTCGAGTCCACCTCCCGCCCCGGGCGGGACCGGGCGAGCATCCGCGCCGGCCAGGTGGTGTTCGCCGCCTCCGCGCTCGGCACGCAGGCACTCCTGCACCGCATGAAGGCCGACGGCTTCCTCCCCCGCCTCTCCGAGCGGCTCGGCGCCCTCTCCCGCACCAACTCCGAGGCACTCCTGGGCGTCACGGCAGCGGACCGCTCCGTGGACTACAGCCGTGGCCCCGCGATCACGTCCTCCTTCCACCCGGACGACCACACCCACGTGGAGCCCGTCCGCTACGGCAAGGGCAGCAACGCCATGAACCTGTTGCAGACCGTGCTGGTGGGCGAGGAGCCCGGTGTCCCCCGCTGGCGGACCTGGCTGGGCGAGATGTGGCGCGAACGCCGGACGCTCCTGAACCGGTGGGACATGAAGCACTGGTCCGAGCGCACCGTGATCGCCCTCGCGATGCAGACGCACTCCAACTCGATCACGGTGCACCCGCGCCGCTCCCAGGTCACCGGGCGCCTGGCCCTCACCTCCCGGCAGGGCGAGGGCGAGCCGAACCCCACGTACATCCCGATCGCGCACGAGGTGGCGCAGCGGATGCAGCGGGTGATGGGTGGCATGACGGGAGCGTCGCTCGGCGAGCCGTTCGACCGGCCCCTGACCGCCCACTTCCTCGGC
>RZYE01000617.1 GCA_009930425.1 Actinomycetota bacterium
GTCAACCCGCCAGGAGGTCCACCAGCGCGCGGGCGTAGGCGCACTCGGCATCGCCGTCCACAACCCGGCGGTTCTCCCCCGCCACGCGGTAGGTGACGATCCACTGGCCCGAATCGTTCTCGAGGGCAACGACGTTCTCGCCGAGGGCGGCGCGGAGCTGGTCCTCGCGGGGCAGCCAGAGGACGTCCTCCTGGGCGACGGAGTCCAGCGCCCACTCGGTGGTGCCGTTGAACTTGATCACGCCACGGCCGAAGTGGTCGTGCACCTCGATCGTCATCTCGGCGATGTGGAAGATGGCCTCGTCCATTCCCCGATGGGGGATCAGGAACCGGTCCCCGCTCGCGGGCTGCCAGGGCAGCGCGGCGTCCTTCAGGGCCTCGGCAAGGGCAACGGTGATCACCGCTCAATTATGGGCACGGGACGGGTGGACAGTCGCCCCCGGGGGCTCCGCGCTGAGCGAACGCCCTCAGGTGCCGCCCTCGGCGGCCACCTTCGCGGCGGCACGGGTGGCGGCGGCGTCGTCGAGGTAGCGGCCACCACGCGGCGTGGCGTGGCCGAGGTGATCGACGTCGTAGGCGAGCGGGTGGCCGGCCGGGATGTTGAGGTCCTCGATCTCGGTATCGGTGAGATCGTCGATGACGGCGCACAGCGCCCGCAACGTGTTGCCGTGGGCCACCACCACCACGGTCTGTCCGTCGGTCAGGCGTTCGTGCAGCCCCTCCTCCCAGAGCGGCCGCACGCGTACGACGACGTCGTGCAACGACTCGCCGGCGCCCGCCACCAGCGGGCCGGCGTCGGCGAGGGGGGCCGGGTCCACCCAGGAGGCGCGGCGTTCCGGGGACGCCGCCGGGGGCCGGCCGTGCAGGGTGCGGCGCCACTCGAAGAAGGCGCGTTCGCCGTGCCGGGCGGCCGCCTCGGCCTTGGGCACCCCGGTGAGGCAGCCGTAGTCCCGCTCGGCCAGGCGCCACGTGGTCTCGACGGGCACGGACATCCCGAGGTGGCCCAGCAGGAGTTCGGTGGTGCGGCTCGCGCGGATCATGGGCGAGTTGATGACGAGGTCCGGCACGATGCCCTCGGCACGCATCAGGTTCGCGGCGATCGCCACCTGGCGTTCGCCGTCGCGGGTCAGG
>RZYE01000618.1 GCA_009930425.1 Actinomycetota bacterium
GGACGAGGACGGCTGGTTCGCGACCGGGGACCTCGGCTCCCTCGACGAGGACGGCTTCCTCCGGATCACCGGCCGGGCGAAGGAGATCATCGTCACCGCCGGCGGCAAGAACGTTGCCCCCGCCCTGCTCGAGGACCGGCTCCGTGGTCACCCGATCATCTCCCAGGTGCTCGTCGTCGGTGACGGCAAGCCGTTCATCGGGGCACTCGTCACCCTCGATCCAGAGATGCTGCCCGGCTGGCTCGCCAACCACGGCCTGCCCGCGATGACGGTGGAGCAGGCCTCCACGGACGAACGTGTCCTCGCCGCGATCGACCGTGCGGTGACGCGTGCGAACGAGGCCGTCTCGCGCGCCGAGTCGATCCGGAAGTTCGCCGTCCTGACGGAGGAGTTCACCGAGGCGAACGGCCTGCTCACCCCGTCACTCAAGATCAAGCGGGGGCCCGCGGCCGAGCGGTTCGCGGGGCAGATCGCGGAACTCTACGGGGAGGCCTGAGCGGCCAGCGCTCGACGGGTTGCCGGGCTCCCCGCCCGGCGCCCCCTTCACCTCACCCGGCGGAGTCCCGCGCGATCTCCTCGTGGTGACGGATCACCTCGGCCACGATGAACGCGAGGAACTTCTCCGCGAACACCGGGTCGAGCCCCGACTCGTCGGCGAGGAGGCGGAGCCGCGCGACCTGGCGCTCCTCCCGCTGCGGGTCGGCGGGAGGAAGTTCAAGCCGGGCCTTGAGCTCGCCCACCTTCTGGGTGCAGCGGAAGCGCTCGGCGAGGAGGTGGACGACCGCGGCATCGATGTTGTCGATGGTGCGGCGGTACTCGCGCAACTCCGCGGGCACGTCCGGCCCCTCGGGGCTGCCGTGCGCCCCCATCAGGCGGACTTCTCCCGGGCCACTCGCCGCTGCCGGTGGGTGATGATCGTGGGCTCGGCGGTCCCGTCGATGACCTCGGGGGTGATCACCACCCGCGCGACGTCGTTGCGCGAGGGGATCTCGAACATGACCTCGCGGAGCACCTCCTCGAGGATGGACCGCAGGCCACGCGCACCGGTTCCCCTGTCCAGCGCCGCCCCGGCGACCGACTCGATCGCCTCCGGGGTGAACTCGAGTTCCACCCCGTCCATCTCCATGAT
>RZYE01000619.1 GCA_009930425.1 Actinomycetota bacterium
CACCGGGGACACCATCACCGGCACCCCCACCACCCCCGGCACCGCCACCGTGACCATCACCCTCACCGATGACACCGGCCGCACCGACACCACCACCCTGTCCGTGGCGGTCGCCGATGGGGACATCGATTGCGACGTCCTGAAGTGCATCGCGCTCACCTTCGATGACGGGCCGGCCGTGTACACCGACCAGGTGCTAGACGCCCTCGCCGACTCCGGCGCTCGCGCGACGTTCTTCCTCTCAGGAAACCTCGTCCAAGGCCGGCACGGGGATGTCGAGCGGATGGCCGACCTCGGGATGGAGATCGGCAACCACTCGTTCGATCACATCTTCCTGACCGAGGAGGACGAGCAGGAGATCTACTGGCAACTGTTCGACACCAACTACTGGATCGAGTACTACACGGGCATCTGGCCCTCCGTCTTCCGGCCCCCTTACGGGTATCGGAACACGACCGTCGACGCCGTCGCCGGCGAGCTGGACATGGCCGTGATCCTCTGGACGGACGATCCGTTCGACTACGAGTACTCCCTCAGCGACGCGGACGAGCTGCGTGAGGACGTGGTCGACCTGGCCAGCCGAGATGCGGTCGTACTCCTGCACGACGACGTGGCGGCGACCGCCGCGGCTATCCCTGGGATCATCGAGGACCTGCAGGACGAGGGCTACGTCCTGGTCACCGTGACGGAGCTCATCGGAGACCCGGAGCCGGGGGAGGTCTATTACGACTGGTGAGCCGCGACCCGGCGTCGGCGGTGCCGCGGAGTTCCACGCTCCGAGAACCGCGGAGGCGACCTCGTGCGATCGCAGTATGCTCCGCATGGGAGGAGTCCGAGTGCCCACGCCGATGCGACGGTGCCCGGACAGCCCCCGAGTGGCCGACATCGGTCTCGGGGGAACTGGGAATGAATGGAGGAACCCCAGTGGTTGATCAAGGTCGGCGCGCCGGCGCTCTGCTCTCCGCGGTGGTCGCGCTCTGCCTCGTTCTCGTCGGGCTGCCGGCGCAGGGCGTCGCGGTCCCCCGTGCGGTGGTGGGGGCGGGGTTGGATTACAGCCCGCCCGCGGAGTCCCCGTTCGTGGATGTCCTGACGGACCACCAGTTCTACACCGAGATCGCGTGGCTGGC
>RZYE01000620.1 GCA_009930425.1 Actinomycetota bacterium
GGGTGGAACGACCGCTGCCACCCCTTCGTGTGGATCAAGACCGCCGACGATATCCTCAGGAAGGCGAACCGACAAACAACTTCAAACACGCCGCACTAGATCTCCGAATAATACTACAGTAGTGAATACTACTTCTACCGCCTTGGGCGGCTCTTGGGACATCTGGTGGGGATCAGGGTGTGAGGCCGCTGGCGGCGAGGAGCATGCGGAGGCTGTAGTTGTGACTGTTGCGGTAGCAGCGGGCGAGGCGGCGGTGGAGTTCGATGATGCCGTTGACCGTTTCCCCCTGATCCAGATCGACCACGCGCTCGTCACGCCGGACCTCGAGGTCGGGGCGTTCGAGACCCTCCGCGTGGGAAGGAGCGCCCACCTCGCCGTCCTCGCCTGGATCATCCGGACCGGGTTGTCGGACTCGCGTGAGGACCGCGGGGAGGTCGTGGCGTGCGTACGGCACCCCCCGTGGGAAATCCCACCCCTCTCCGGGCTTCACTCCCGGGGCTGAGTGCGGTAGGAATGGCATTGGGATGCGCCTGGCAGGATACGCCGCCCAGAGAAGCGCGATTGCACCCCACACCCGGGGATGCCGTGCGCATCCGTACGCGGGGGCTTCTGCGTCCGCGCGAGTGAGGAGGCCGAGTGAAACGCCTCGTGAAGTCCGGTCTCCGCATGCGCCGTGCATCCGTGGCGATCTGGGACATGGCGGCGTGGTTCATCGCCACGTTCGCCCTCACCGGTGCCCGCTATGACTTTACCCTCGAGGCCGTGCAGTGGCACCTCCGAGGGCGCTGAAGCGTGCTTACGGAGCGCGGACCCCGCGACGTCCCCGCCGTGATCAAGCGTGTCCTCGGTGGCGCGGACCAGGTTGCCGAGCATCATCGGGAGGGTCCGGGCGTCCTTCTCGGGATACTCGCTCAGAGCGGCCTCGATATGATCGATGCGCGCCAGTTTCGCGGGATCGTCCTTCTCCCACCAGCCGACTTCGTCGGTCTCGTTCAGGACGTCTTCCGGGAATCCGCTGAGGTCCTCGCTGAGCCTTGATCCACCAACGTTGATTGCGTGAGGGCCTTCTGAACGATTTCTGAGTGCCGGGTGTTTGGGGGCGTGTGGGATTCGCCGGCCTTCACCG
>RZYE01000621.1 GCA_009930425.1 Actinomycetota bacterium
CCGTCTCAACACGGAGCGCGCCTGAAGGGACTCGAACCCCCAACCTTCTGATCCGTAGTCAGATGCTCTATCCATTGAGCTACAGGCGCAGCAGTCCCCAACTCTAGCGGGTCGTTGGCGTGCGCTCCAATCCGCGGCCGGTGACGTGCTGCACACGAACGGCATCCCACTGACGGCAACCCGGACTGATCACTCTGGGCAGCCAAAGAGGGCCGCACCGCGCAAGCGATACGGCCCTCGAGTCGAGTGAGGAAGATCAGACCTCACAACCTCCCTGAATAGGGGGAGCGTCAACCACATATGGCGGCTGAGCAACGCCGTTCAGCGAGTAGTAGATCACCAATGTGCTCGGGTTGCTCCAAGTGTTACCCACAAGGAGAACGCACTGCCCGCTAGCGGTGTATGTAGCGGTGACTGGTGTCGCGCCCGGGGTGCTCGAGTTCGCCCAAGGCTCCACCGTGAGAACCCTGTCATTTCCAGTCTCGATACGGGTCACCTGAACTGGGAATACCAGCGAGGTGTCGGCGCACGTGCTCTCGAAGCACAGGTTGATCTGATACTCGAAATTCCCTGCGAGCTTGCAGCTGTTCGGTCCGATCGTGAACTCGATGCAGCGACTCGCCGCCATCGCCGGGACCGAACTCGCGACCGCGATGGCCGGCACTGCCCACGCGGCGCCCTTGACGACGGTCCTGCGTGACACACCCGAGGGGGCAGGGGTCACACTCTTGTTCTCATTCATGGCTTCTCCCACGGGTAGTAGCCTCCCAATTAAGCCGACTCTCGCAGCGTCAACTGACGCCGTACAACGAATGTCCAAGCTCTGTGCACTGTGATCCCGCTCATGATGGTGGATCTCACTCAGGCGTGTCCCCGAGCAGCACCGCGCCGTCCGGGTTCGCGTCAAGGAACTCACGAACGGAGTCCGTGGCGAACGCCTCGAACAGTGCCTGCGACCGGGCCTCGTCCAGCAGCACGATCGACTGCCGCCCATCGGGGCTCCAGCCGGTGCCGGCGTACGGCGCGGTCATGAACGTGACGTCCTCGCCGCGGAGGTCCCTCATCGAGTAGCCGATGGTGACGGCACGCGGCAGGGTCATGCCCTCGTCCACCGCCACCGACTGC
>RZYE01000622.1 GCA_009930425.1 Actinomycetota bacterium
CCACAGCGTTGTCGATGGTGCTCTTCTACATCGTCTTCACGGTGTGGACGTGGATCGCCCTCGGGAACGAAGAGGCCTTCGCGATCCTCGGCGCCACCGGTGGCGGCAACTTCATCATGCTGGGCGTGGCCCAGGGCCTCCAGTTCGGCATCGGTGTCTCGATCATCCTCTACGGTGTCCGCACCATCCTCGCCGAGCTCGTCCCGGCGTTCGAGGGCATCTCGCGAAAGGTCGTCCCCGGTGCGGTTCCCGCGCTCGACTGCCCGATCGTGTTCCCGTTCGCCCCGAACGCCGTGCTCATCGGCTTCATCGCGTCGTTCGCCGGCGGACTGCTGTCCTTCGGCCTCCTCGCGTGGATCTTCGGTCCGTGGCTCGGGCTGGCCCTCATCCTCCCGGGCATGGTCCCGCACTTCTTCACCGGTGGTGCCGCGGGCGTTTTCGGCAACGCGACCGGTGGGCGGCGCGGCGCGATCATCGGCGCTTTCGCCAACGGCGTGCTGATCTCCTTCCTGCCGGCGTTCCTGCTCACGGTCCTCGGGTCGTTGGGCTTCGCCAACACCACCTTCGGCGACGCCGACTTCGGGTGGTACGGCATCCTCGTCGGCAACATCGTGAAGCTGGGTCCGATTGGCGGCATCATCGGCCTGCTCGTCCTGGCGGGTGCGCTGCTGGCGTTCGCGAGCTGGTTCCAGAAGAAGTACGTCGACACCAACTGGATCCCCGGCAAGGAACACGCCGAGTGGATCGCCGAGCGGCAGGCTGCTGAGAAGGCTGCTGCGGCCGCAGCGAAGAAGGGTGGCGGGGCGGCCAAGCCAAAGCCCAAGGCCTAGATGGTTGTCACCCTCTGAGCAGTTCCCGTCGGGGGGCCGCCGTCCACGCGGACGGCGGCCCCCGCGTTTGCCACGGATAAAGCTTCGCGCTCCCGTCGGACCTGCCACGCCGCAGCGCCCCGACCGTTGGGGGAGGGGGCGCTGCCGGTCGTCTGGCCGTCGCCAGCCCGAGCGCGAGGCACGGTGCCGGTCAGCTGGCGTGGGGGAGCCAGTGGATGTCGATCCATCTGGTGTGGTGGTGTTCGAGCGGGGAGGCGGGGTCCTCACGGCACGCGGGATCCTCACGGCCCG
>RZYE01000623.1 GCA_009930425.1 Actinomycetota bacterium
GCTCGTGGCGGCCCGGATCCTCACCCGGGTGGTCCAGGAGACCGGGTTCACCCTGCGGCGCACCGTCCAGGAGAAGCTCGACCGGCTGCCGCTCGCCTATCTCTCCGGCCACGCCCGCGGCGACGTCCTCTCCCGCGTCACGAACGACATCGACAACATCACCCAGACCCTCCAGCAGACGCTCTCCCAGGTGGTGACCGCGGTCCTCACGGTCGTCGGCGTCCTCGGGATGATGATCTGGCTCTCCTGGCAGCTCTCCCTCATCGCGCTCGTGGTGGTCCCGCTCTCCGCTTTCGTCACCGTCTCGATCGCGAAGCGGGCGCAACCCAACTTCGTGCGCCAGTGGAAGGCGACGGGGGATGTGGGCGGCGTCGTGGAGGAGGCGTTCACCGGCCACGAGGTGATCGCGGCCTTCGGAGGGGAGTCCCGGTTCGCGAGCGACTTCGCCACCTCGAACGACGAGCTGTACGACGCCTCGTGGCGCGCGCAGTTCATCTCGAACACCATGATGCCGACCATGATGTTCCTCTCGAACGTCTCCTACGTGGCGGTCGCCGTCGTCGGCGGGCTCAAGGTGCTGAACGGCACCATCACGCTCGGCGAGGTGCAGGCCTTCATCCAGTACTCCCGGCAGTTCAACCAGCCGCTCGCCCAGCTCGCCTCGATGGCGAACCTGCTGCAGTCCGGACTCGCCTCCGCCGAGCGGGTCTTCGAACTCCTCGACGAGCGGGAGGAACGCCCCGACGTGGTCACCGGCGCGCTCCCCGCCCAGGTCGGCGAGGTGGTGTTCGACGACGTCACGTTCTCCTACCTGCCCGGCACCCCGGTCATCACCAACCTCTCGTTGCGCGCCGCGCCCGGCCAGACGGTTGCCATCGTCGGCCCCACCGGGGCCGGCAAGACCACGCTCGTCAACCTGCTGATGCGGTTCTACGAGGTGGACGAGGGGCGCATCCTCATCGACGGCGTGGACACCGCCACCGTCTCCCGGGACGACGTCCGCTCCCGGATCGGCATGGTCCTCCAGGACACGTGGCTGCTCGAGGCGTCCATCGCGGACAACATCGCCTACGCCCGCCCCGAGGCGAGCCAGGAGGAGGTGCTCGCGGCCGCCGTCGCC
>RZYE01000130.1 GCA_009930425.1 Actinomycetota bacterium
CCCCAGGCTGACCTGCTGGTAGGCCACGTCGGCGCGGTACTGGCCCACGGACGGCTGCGCCGCGCACGCCGCCAATACCCCCACTGCCGCCACCGCGGCTACGGAACGAATCGCTGCCGCGCGGGCGCGCGGGGGGCCGCCAACCAGAGGACGCCTCATACCCTGAGAATGTCGCCTCGGCCCCGAATCATGCACGCGCGTGTCGGCGGGTCACTCCGTGAGAAACGCCAGGACGGCGCGCTGGAAGTCCTTGCCGAGGCGGGCATGGCCCTTGCCCTCGTAGAGGGCGAGGCGCGCCCCGGGGATGCCCGCAGCGGTCTCGCGGAAGAGGTCAGCGGAGTAGAAGAAGTCCTCCGTTCCGCCGGCAACCAGCGTGGGGACGTGGATCTCGTGCAACCGGTCCTTGAACGCGTGCCGGTCCTCCGCCTGCACGGTCACCACCAGATCCGAGGCGTCCTTCGGCGGCCGCCGCGACGTGAGCCACCCTGCAGCGCCCGCGAGTGGCCGGGCGAGGATCGCCAGCGGGCCGGTGCGGGGCATCATCGTGCCCGACAGGAGGACGGAGGCGGCCCGCCACTCCCCGAGCCCACCGAGTCGGGCGAACTCGAGTTGAAGGGCCTTGGCGTCGTCGTTCAGTGTGTGGGCGCTCGAGTGGATCACGAGACGGCGCACCACGTCAGGGTGGTCCGCAGCCAGGTACAGGGCGATGGAACCACCCGTCGAGACGCCGATGACGTCCACCGGGCGGTCGAACTCCTCGCGGATCATGGCGGCGTAGTCATTCGCCATGTCCGTCATGGTGTACCCCTGCGGCAGGTCCGGGCGCCGGGTCACGACGTACACGGTGAACGTGGCGCCGAGGAACGAGTACATCATCCGCGCCATCGTGGGGTTCACCGCGTTCTCCGCGCCCAGCCAGTCCAGCACGACGACGGGGCGTGTCCCGGTCCCGAAGCGGACGTACGGCAGGCCGCCGCGGAATTGACCGGCTGTGGTCCGTCGTCGCTTCAACATGTGACCAGCGTCCCGATCAAGGCGCCCCTGGTCAAGGGACCATGAGCCCACCGATCACGATCGCGCGCGCACCGGTACGTTGGGCACGTGAGCGCATTCGATGCCAAGGCCACCGGGTGGGACGACGACGCGAAGGTGGCCCGCGCCGTCGCCGTCGCCGGGGAGATCGGCGAGCACGTGCCCCTGGCCGAGGTCACGGACCTGTTCGAGTTCGGCTGCGGGACCGGCCTCCTGAGCCTCGCGTTGCACCCGCGCCCGCCACGCGCACTCCTCACCGACACCTCGGAGGGCATGCTCACTGTGGTGCGCGGCAAGTTCGCGGCCGAGGGACTCTCCGGGTGGGAGGCCTCCCCGCTGGACCTCACCACCACGGACGGCCCGGAGGGCGCCTTCGACCTTGTCGTGAGCCTGCTGGCGCTGCACCACGTCCACGACGTCCCGGCCCTGCTCGCGCGCTTCCGTCGCCTGCTGCGCCCCGGCGGGTGGGTGGCCCTCAGCGACCTCGACGACGAGGGCCAGTTCCACGACGCCCACACCCACCGTCACCACGACGGCTTCGACCGCGCCACCCTCGGGCGCTGGCTCGCCGACGCCGGGTTCCGCGACGTCGACTTCTCGACGCCGCACGTGGTCACCAGGGCCGTCGACGGCGTCGAGCGGGACTTCCCGCTGTTCCTTGCGGTGGGCCGCACCGCCCGTCCTGACCGAGAATCACGCCAGCCCGTGCCATGACCGCGCCTGACCCGATCTCCACGACCGACCCCGCGTCCACGGGCAACGACCGCGCCCGCACCACCCGGAAGCGGGCGCTGGACTGGCTGATCGGCGCGGGTGGGATGCTGCTGGTCCTCGTGTTGCTTGCCGCGATCCTCTGGGTGGCGTTCAGCAGGCCGGCCGGCGAGTCGCCACCGGCTGAGACGGCGGGTGCAGGAGCGACGCCCACCACTGCCGTCCCGAGCCCCGGCGCCACGCCACCACCCGGTCTCCTGCCGGATGAGGTCTGGCTCGGCGACATCGAGTTCGAGTCGGGCGCCGTCGTCGCTGCCGGCACGCTGTTGCGGGACGTGCGTGCCAGCGGGATCAATGTGGTGTCCGGCACCGAGGGCATCCTCGCCGCCCGTCTGGTCGTCGATGCGACGGTGCCGTTCGATGTCGTGGGGGACGAACTGGGGCCGGACACCATCGTGGGGCCCGGCGAGGGCGGCGAGGCGCGCGTGGTGCGGACGGTGGAGGCGCTGGGACGCGAGCTCGACGTCGTCGCCACCGGCACGGTCGAGGTGATGGCGGGGAGGTTGGTGGTGGAGCCGACGTCCATCGACGTGGGCGGGCCGGCATTCCTCGCCGACCTGCTGGCGTCGATCGTGCGCGAGTTCGTCACCATCGAGCACGAGATCGAGGGGCTGCCCGAGGGCCTCGTGCTCACGTCGGTGCGGGTGCAGGACGACGGCTTCCGCGCCCACCTCGAGGGCGCCGACGTGGTGGTGGCGAACTGATCAGGTGAACAGGAGGCGATGCCGCAGCCTACTGTTGCTCGACGAACCGGTCCACGGACCACATGATCGCCAGGGCGAGGGCGGGGTCCACGCGGGGGGCGATGTCGATGACGAACTGGTCCCGCACGGTCATCCACTTCTGGGTGATGGTGAGGACCGGCTGGTCGCCGGCGGTGACCGTGTAATCCTTCTCCAGCACCGAGCCGACCAGCTGCCAGCTCTCGCCAGAAGCCATGGTGATGGTCATCTGGGAACGCACGGGACTGAAGAGCTTCGCCTTCAGGTTGGCGATCTCGGCGCCGTCAGGGCGGCTGATCGTGACCTCCTTCGGGATGCCAATCAGGTTCCCGCGGATCCGCATGACCGGGGTCTCGTGGGCATCCCGGACCTCGCACTGGGCCCGCCAGCCGAGCTTGCCATCCACGTAGTAGACCTGCTGCTCCGTCATGGGATCGGTCACCGCGAAGTCACGGCCAACCGCGAACTTGCCCTTGACGAGATAGCGGGTCCAGCCGGCGGGAGGGAGGGGAAGTGCCATGGGGAGTCTCCTGTTTCCGGGGCGCACGGCGCGCCGTCGGGAGAATCGTAGGGTCACCTTCCCTCCGCCGCGAGCGGTGGGCGAGCTCGCCGCGTCAGATGCCGTGCCGGAACACCCCACCCGGGTCCACCGACCGCTTGAGTGTGGCGAGTCGCTCCCGCGTCGCCGGGGTGAAGGCCAGCGCCGCGCTGGCCACCCTGTCCTGCCCCTCGGCGAAGTTGAGGTAGCCGGGCAGTGGTGCGAGGTCGTCAGCCAGCCTGTCCCACGTGCGGCGGTAGATGTCCTCGACCACCAGGTCGGCGCCCCGGGCCACGAGCAGGCTCACCATCTCCAGCGCGTACTGCCCATCGCGGGCCTCGAAGCTCACCGCGGGGTTGGGCCGGGCGGCCGCGCGCCCCCGGCCTGCCGCGTCTCTGCGAACAGCACGGGCGACGGTCCCTCCCCACCCAGGACTGCGTCCCGCATCGCCCCGCCGACGCCGTCGCCCAGGCGGGCGAGCCACCGGCCGTTCGTGGCCGCCGGCAGCGGGTCCACGGGGTCCTGCGAGATCTCGCCGGCTCGTGCGAACGGCAGGACGCCGAACATGTCCAGGGCGGGCGCCCGCCAGGCGCGCCACTCGTCCACCAGTCGCTGGCCGGCCGCTGCGTCCACGTGGCAGCCCCGCAGGATGGCGAACGCCTTGCCCCGGATCGGCTCCGGTACGATCTCCAGCGGCGGGAAGGCAGTGACGTTGAACGCGCCGGTGAAATCCTCCCCGGCGTCCATCTCCCGGAAGCGCTCGAACACCTCCGTGGCCGCCTCGGCCGGGTACAGCAGGCTCCCTGCGTACACCTCTCGCACAGGGAACAGCTCCACCGCCATCTCCGCCACCACGCCGAGGCTGCTCCCACCCGAGCCACACATCCCCCAGAACAGTTCCGGGTTCTCCTGCGCGGACGCGGTGACCACGGAGCCATCGGCGAGTACCACCCGCAGGGACCTGATGCTGTCCACCGCCAGGCCGTACCGGCGGGCAAGCCAGCCGAAGCCACCACCCAGGCTGTATCCGACCGCGCCCACGTGCGGCGCCGAGCCCACCAACGGCGCCAGGCCGTGCCGCTGCGCCTCGGCCAGGACCGGTGCCCACCGCACTCCCCCACCCACGGTGGCCGTACGCGTCCCCGGGTCCACCCGCACGTGGTCCATGTGCTGCAGGGTCACCAGGATCGAGTTCTCGTCCGCGGGCACGGTCACCCCGTGGCCCGTGCTCTGGACGGCGACCCCCAGGCCCGCCTCACCGGCGTGCCGGACCGCGGCGACGACGTCGTCCTCGTTCGTGGCGACGACGACGGCGGCCGGCCGGTGCGTCCACGCCACGTTCCACGCGGCGGCGGCCTGTGCATATTCGGGGTCGCGGGGGCGGACGACACGGCCGGTGAGCCGGTCGTCCAGGGCCCTCGGGATGCTGGTGATGCTCATGGTGATCCTCCTCGTGAGTGGCGTGCGTCCACCCTCCTCGCTGATCCGGGTGTGCCGCCATCCCACGTTTGAGGGGTTCCGCCCCCGCGCGGACGGGGCTATTCTCTGCGGATGTTGAACACCCTGCGTCGGGACGCGGAGCACCACGTGGAGGATGCGTGTACATCGGCAAGCACGCCGGCGGCCCTTCTCGAGGCGCTCGTCCCGCTCCTTCGTACCATCCTCGACGCGGACGCCGCCGTGGTGAGTGCCACGGACCCGGACACGACGGTGCTGGCCTCGGCCGCCGTCGTCGACAACGGTGCGGGGGGACCACACGTCGTCGCCTGCCGGGGAGATCGTCAACACCGTGCGGGACCACATCAAGTCCCTCCTCGCCAAGACCGGAACAAGTTCCCGCGGGGAACTGCTGAGCCTGCTGTTGCACCGGCACTCGTTCCCCACAGCGGAGGTCCGGCACCATTGAGTCCGCTGGGGATCAGTCCCCCAGCAGGTCGCGTGCCCTGGTGACGATGAGCGGGTCCGGTGCGTGGACCACCGCGGGGTTCTTGCCGGTGTAGTCGAACTGGTTGAGGAAGTGGCGCATCGCGTTCACCCGCGCCCGCTTCTTGTCATTGCTCCGCACCTTCGTCCACGGTGCCCAGTCGGTGTCTGTGCGTCGGAACATCTCGTGGCTGGCCCTGGTGTAGTCGTCCCACCGGTCCAGGGACTGGAGGTCCATCGGTGAGAGCTTCCAGCGGCGCACCGGGTCGATCTGCCGGATCGCGAACCGGGTGCGCTGCTCCGCCTGTGAGACGGAGAACCAGAACTTCGTCAGGTGGATGCCGGCGTCGATGATCATGCGCTCGAACTCAGGGGCCTGCTTCATGAACACCTCGTGGTCGGTGTCGGTGCAGAAGCCCATCACCCGTTCCACGCCGGCGCGGTTGTACCAGGAGCGGTCGAACATGACGATCTCGCCCGTGGTCGGGAAGTTCTGGATGTAGCGCTGGAAGTACCACTGCCCCTGCTCGGTGGAGCTGGGCTTCGTGAGTGCCACCACTCGTACG
>RZYE01000131.1 GCA_009930425.1 Actinomycetota bacterium
CATGGATCCGGCCCTGGTGCTGGTGGAGACGGACGCCCCCTACCTCACGCCCGTGCCGTACCGCGGCCGGCCGAACGCTCCCTACCTGATGACGCACACGGTGCGGATGGTGGCGCAGATGCTGGGGATGGAGCTGACCCAGGCGTGCCACCTCCTGCTCGCGAACACGCGCCGCGTCTACGGCACGTGGTGAGGGCAAGTCGCCGCGCCGTCGTTCACGATTCCTTCACTGGGTGTGAGGAATCCGCACCCTCGTGTGTCTGGTGTGAATGTCACAAATCGGTTACGGTCAATGACGAACCTGTACCCCCTCCCGTCAGGATCCAGCCAATGCCGACTGCCCACGGACGCCGCCGTGCCGAGACCCCCGCTCCCGCGAAGCGCCGCGTCATCTCCGGAGTTGCCCGCGTGACCCTGGTGGGCGCGTTCGTTGCCAGCACGGGCGGCGTGCTCGTGGCGCAGTCCCTCGAGCCGGAGGCCACCTCCACCAAGGCCCCCGTTGGAGCCCTCTCCCTTGACCTGCGCGCCGAGTCGCTCAGCTCGCGCGCGGACGTCGCCGGCCGGCTCGCCCTCGAGCAGGTGCCCGCTGCGCTGCTGAGCATCGCCGTGGACGGCACCACCGTGGAGCAGTCCACGCGGGCCGCAACCCTGGCCGATGCCCTCGCCGAGGCGGGCATCACCGTGGACGCGGATGACATCGCCTCCGCGCCCCTCGCCGAGCCCGTCCACGACGGCATGACCGTCACCATCCAGCGGGTCGAGGTCACGGAGGTGACCGAGCAGGTGGTGGACGCCCATGAAACGAAGCGGGTCGAGACGGACAGCCTGCTGGAGGGCACCGAGAAGGTGACCACCGAGGGTGTCGACGGCGTCGCCTCCCACACCTACCGGGTCACCATGATCGACGGCGTCGAGGTCTCGCGTGAGATACTCGTCAGCGCGGTGGCGACCGAGCGGGTGGACGAGGTGGTCTCCGTGGGGACGCGGAAGCCTGCGCCCAAGCCCGCGGCCAACCCGGCGCCGTACGTCCCGGCCTCCGCCCCCGTGAGCCCGGGCAGCAACCGGGCGCTCGGCCAGTCCATGGCGGCGGCCCGCGGGTGGACCGGTTCGCAGTGGAGTTGCCTCGACTCCCTGTGGCAGCGCGAGTCCGGCTGGAACCACCTCGCGATGAACCCCTCGTCCGGGGCCTACGGCATCCCGCAGTCGCTGCCCGGCTCGAAGATGGCCACGGTTGCCGCCGACTGGCGCACCAACCCCGCCACCCAGATCACTTGGGGCATGAACTACATCGCCGGCCGATATGGCACGCCCTGTGCGGCCTGGAGCCACTCAGAGGCCACGAACTGGTACTGATCGACGCGCACTGATCGACGCACAACGATCGGCGCGTCCGCCGCGGCGTCAGGGGGCTGCAACGGTCGGCACGGTGTCCGTCCTGCGTGGCGCCCACTCCCACTCCTTGACCGTCCTTTGCCGCCGCGTGGTACGGCGCAAACGGTGTCATTCCAAGGGTTGCGACCCAGGTCACAGTGCCCCTGAGAGACCGATCACAAACGCTGCAACCGTCTGGATTGCCAGATAACAATCTGGTTACGCTCGAGTCAGCCGGCCAGCCCGCACCCCCGTGGGATGGCTCGTACCGCCGGATCGAACCCGCTCGTGAGAGCCGCTTCGTGCCCGGAATCCACCCACGAAGGACAACGTGACCAAGGACCTCAACGAGACCGCGCGTCTCACCCTCGAGACCCCTCCTGTTGACAGCTCCGAGGCCGAGAAGGCCACCCGTCGCCCCCGTCGCGGCCTCATCCTCTCCACCGCTCTCCTCGTCCCAGCACTCGTCGCGGGTGGTGCCGTGGCGGCCAGCGCCCACAAGACTGTCGAGCTGGACATGGACGGCGAGGTGCGCACCGTCAGCACCTGGGCCGGCTCCGTGGACGGCCTGCTCGAGGCCGAGGGCATCGAGCTCGGCGAGCACGATGAACTCGCACCGGGCGCGGACACCGCCCTCACGGACGGCAGCGTGGTGGTGGTCCGCGTCGCCGAGCCGATGGAGATCCTCATCGACGGCGAGCCCACCACCATCTGGACCACCGCCGACTCCGCTGCCGAGGTTCTTGAGGACCTCCGTGCCTCCGGCCGCGAGGGCTCCGTTGTGGCGTCCTCGCGGAGCAACGGCCGCGACGTGCTGTCCCTGCCGCTCGCGATCGGGCAGAACGTCACCATCCGGGTGGACGGCAGCGAGACAACCACCTCCTTCGACGGCGTCATCACCCTGCGTGGCGCGCTGAACGAGTTCGGCGTGACACTCTCCGACACTGACGAGATCGCCATCACCGCCGGCGATGGCGGATCGGTGATCGTGAAGGTCACCCGCATCGTGCACACCGAACGCACCGAGGTGGAGACCATCCCGTTCGAGACGGAGACCCGCCAGACGGGCGACCTCTACAAAGGTGAGACCCGCGTGATTCAGGCGGGCACGGCAGGTTCCCGCACCATCGTCTACGACATCGTGACCGTGGACGGTGTGGAGACCCAGACCGTGGAGGTCTCCAACGCCGTGACCGCTGAGCCGGTGACCCGGATCGTCGAGGCAGGCACCAAGGCCCGTCCGGTTGCCTCCACCAGCAGTGCGAGCTCCAGCAGCGCGAGCTCCTCGGTTGGCAGTGCTCCCACCTCCGGTGTCTGGGCTGCGCTGGCCCAGTGCGAGTCCGGCGGGAACCCGACGATCGTGAGCGCCAACGGCCTGTACCACGGGCTGTACCAGTTCTCGGTGGCGACTTGGGCCTCGGTCGGCGGCTCCGGGCTGCCGTCGCAGGCCTCCGTGGCCGAGCAGACCATGCGCGCGCAGATCCTGCAGGCTCGCGCAGGTTGGGGCCAGTGGCCCGCCTGCGCCGCGAAGCTCGGCCTCCTCTGAGACTCGCTTGAGACTTCCTGGCTGAACCCCTCGCTGAGGCGCGGAACCCGAAAGGGCTCCGCGCCTCGGCCGTTTTGGTGCTGCCCGCACCATGCGTGCGCGAACCCACACCAGGTGGCGCCGTCAGCAACAATCACGCCCAGTAGGCTGGCCTCCGTGCCCCTCCTCGGACCGGCGGAGATCCGCCAGCTCGCCCGCGACCTCGGGATCCGCCCCACCAAGACGCTCGGGCAGAACTTCGTCCACGACGCCGGCACCGTCCGCCGCATCGTCCGCACCGCCGGGGTGCAGCCGGGGGACTTCGTGCTCGAGATCGGACCCGGCCTCGGCTCACTCACCCTTGCACTCCTCGAGGCGGGCGCCCACGTCACCGCCGTCGAGATCGACGGTGCCCTCGCCGCGGTGCTCCGGGACACGGTTGGGACTCACCTCCCCGAGGCGCTGCCGCGCCTGGCCGTCCTCCACGCCGACGCCCTTGCCATCACTGGCCCGCACGACCTCCCCGAGCCAGAGTCCCTCGCGCCGGCCGAGCCGGACGTCACAGGTGTGTCTCCCAGCACCGCGCCCGTCCCTGCGTCGCGTGCCTCAACGCCGCCCGTCCCCACACCACCCACCCCCACCAAGCTGGTCGCCAACCTGCCCTACAACGTCGCCACCCCGGTGCTGTTGACCCTCCTCGAAGTCCTGCCGGACCTCACCGACATCCTCGTCATGGTCCAGGCCGAGGTCGCGGACCGCCTGGCCGAGCCACCCGGCTCCCGCACCTACGGCTCCCCGTCCGCGAAGGCCGCCTGGTATGGCACCGCCACCCGCGCCGGCACGATCTCACGCTCCGTCTTCTGGCCCGAACCGAACGTGGACTCCGCGCTCGTCCGCCTCACCCGCACCGCCCCGCCGGCCACCGAAGCCCCACGCCACGAGGTCTTCCGCGTCATCGACGCCGCCTTCTCCCAGCGCCGCAAGACCCTCCGCGCCGCGCTCGCCACCTGGGCGGGCAGCCCCGCCCGGGCCGAGCAGATCCTCACCGCCGCCGGCATCGATCCCACCCGCCGCGGCGAGACCCTCCACATCTCGGAGTTCGCCGCGATCGCCGCCGCCTCCCTCGCCGTGCGACCCCGCACGGACTCTGCCACGCTGGAGCCATGACCACCCAGGTACGCGTCCGTGCCCCCGGAAAGGTCAACCTCTACCTGGCGGTGGGACCACTCCAACCGGATGGCTACCACCCGCTGGCCAACCTCTTTCAGGCCGTGGACGTCCAAGAGGACATCACCGCCACGGCCTCTCCCACCCTGAGCCTCACCGT
This sequence comes from Actinomycetota bacterium, assembly GCA_009930425.1. Lineage (GTDB taxonomy): Bacteria > Actinomycetota > Actinomycetes > Actinomycetales > Actinomycetaceae > UBA1383. The sequence continues at coordinate 4,224 of RZYE01000131.1, forward strand.
CAGAGGCCGCGGCGAGGACCTCCCCACCGACCACACCAACCTCGCGATCCGCGCCGCCCACCTCCTCGCGGATCACGCCGGCGTCCCCGCCCGCGCCCACCTCACCATCCACAAGCGGATCCCCGTGGCGGGCGGCATGGCGGGCGGCTCCGCGGACGCCGCCGGCACCCTCGTCGCCCTGAACCGGCTGTGGAACCTCCACCTCGACCCCGCCGCCCTCCGATCCCTTGGCGCCCAACTCGGCGCGGACGTCCCCTTCTGCCTGATGGGCGGCACCGCCATGGGGCTCGGCCGGGGGGACGTGCTCACCCCCGTCGTCTCACGCGGTAGCTACACGTGGCTCATCGTCACCCAGCACGAGGGCCTGTCCACGCCCCGCGTCTTCGCCGAGTTCGACTCCCGCCGCTGTACCCCTCCCGCCCGCCCCATCATCGACGAGCGCTTCGTCCGCGCCCTGGCCGAGGGCGACACCGCCTACGTCGCCATGAACGCCCGCAACGATCTCGCCACCCCCGCGCTGTCCCTCCATGACGGCGCCCGCCAGGTCTATGAGGCCGCCCGCGCTCACCTCGCCCTCCCCACGATCGTCTCCGGCTCCGGCCCCACCATCGCCGTCCTCTGCCCCGACGACGACACCGCCGAATCCCTCGGCGAGTACATCTGCGAGCACACCATGGCAGAATCGGCGTTCGTGGCGCACGGGCCGGTTCCCGGCGCCCACGTCGTCGACGAGAGCTGATCCATGCCACACCTCCTGGGCGCCGAGGCGCTCGACATCGTCGTGGGCTCGCGACCCCTCTTCCGCGGCCTCACGCTCGGCCTCGACGACGGCGCCCGGGTGGGCGTCGTCGGGCGCAACGGGGCGGGCAAGTCCACCCTGCTGGCCGCGCTGGCGGGCCGGCGTCGTCCCGATGGCGGCCGGGTCACCCGCACGGGCGGCGTCCGGGTGGAGTTCGTGTCCCAGTTCGACGAGCTGGACCCCGCCGCCACGGTGCGCCATGCGATCCATGGGGATGTCGCGGACCACGAGTGGGCCTCGCAGGCCCACATCCGGGACGTGCACCGCGGCCTGCTTCCGGACCTGGACCTGGAGACGCCGGTGGGGCAGCTGTCCGGCGGGCAGCGCCGTCGGGTGGCCCTGGCCGCGGCGCTCACCAACCCGTTCGAGGTGCTCGTGCTGGACGAGCCCACGAACCACCTGGACGTGGAGGCCGTCGCGTGGCTGGCGCGGCACCTGAACGGCCGGTTCGCGGGCGGGAAGGGGGCGCTCGTCGTCGTCACCCACGACCGCTGGTTCCTCGACGCCGTGTGCACCCGCATGTGGGAG
>RZYE01000624.1 GCA_009930425.1 Actinomycetota bacterium
CTCCCCGAGGATGAACGCCGCGATCGCGTCCACCACCTCGGGCGCAACGTGCCCGGCCACCTCGTAGTCCTCCGGCACGCTGAGCCCTTCTCCCTCGCCGGGCATCATCAGGTGGTTCAACTCGGGGAAGCTGCGGAACTCGACGTCGGGCCGGCTCCCGAGCGCCTCCTCCCACATCCCGAAGTCCGTCATCGTGACCTGGTAGTCCCGCTCGCCCTGCAACACCAGCATCGGGAGGTCCAACCCGGCGGCGACCTCGGCCGGCCGGTAGTCGCGTAGGTCCAGCCAGTAGCTCGCCGGCGCGCCGAGCACCTCACCCGCACCCTCCTCAAGGTCCCGCACCGCCTCCACCTGCGCCGCGACCTCCGCGAGCGCCGATTCCTCCTCCGCGGTCACCGTGCCGTCGCGCTCGGCGAGGTACGTGGTCTGCTCGAGGACGAGGTCCTCGAGCGGCCGGGCGGGTGCGGCCATGAGCACCAACCCGGCGACGCCGTCGGACTCCCCGGCGATCCTCGGCGCCAGCATGCCGCCGAGACTGTGCCCGAGCACGTACACCTGGTCCGGGATCGCAACCGTGCGGTCGGCGCGCAGCAACGCCACCGCGGCGACGGCGTCGTCCACCACCTCCTCGGCCACGGTCAGGTCCGCGGGCAGGTCGGAGGGTCGGGCGAGGGTGCGCTTGTCGTAGGTGAGGACGGCGATGCCCTCGCTGGCGAGGCCGAGCGCGACGTCGCGGAACGGCTTGTTCGGTCCGATCGACTCGTCGCGATCGTTGGGGCCGGACCCGTGCACCAGCACCACGGCCGGCCACGGGCCGGCGCCCACCGGCGTCGTGAGGGTGCCGGGGAGCTCGAACTCCCCCACCGTCACGTCCGTCCACGTGACGTCCATGGCGTACGACGGCGGCGCCCACCCGTCCTCGGTCGCGTCGCCGGTCTCCGTGGCGGAGGCCGGCTGGAAGAACAGTCCGGCGATGCGGCGCTCGGAGTCGAAGACCACCCGCATGTCGAGAGGGGACTGCTCGAACTGGGCGGTGACGATGACGGCCTCGTAGACGTCGACCACCTCCTGGCGGCGGGTGATCTCGGCTTGGTACTCGCCGAACTGGTCGGTGA
>RZYE01000132.1 GCA_009930425.1 Actinomycetota bacterium
CGGCGTCGATGTGCGCCATGATCCCGATGTTGCGGACCCTGTTCAGGTCGGTCAGCACGTCAAGTGCCACGTGTGATCTCTTTTCGTGGGGTGGACGGGGAGCGTGCGGCCCGGACTGGCGCCCGGGCGGCACGTCACCAGCGGTAGTGGGCGAACGCCTTGTTCGACTCGGCCATCTTGTGGGTGTCCTCGCGGCGCTTCACCGCGGCACCGAGGCCGTTCGACGCGTCGAGGATCTCGTTCATGAGCCGCTCGGTCATCGTCTTCTCGCGGCGCTGCCTGGCGTAGTCGACCAGCCACCGCATCGCGAGGGTCTGCGCGCGGCTGGCGCGCACCTCGACCGGCACCTGGTAGGTCGCACCGCCGACGCGCCGGGAACGAACCTCGAGCGCGGGGCGCACGTTGTCCAGCGCCCTCTTCAGCACGGTGGTGGGATCCGACTGCGTCTTCTCGCGCACGCCCTCGAGCGCGCCGTAGACGATGGACTGCGCGACTGACTTCTTGCCGTCCAGCAGCACGCGGTTCACGAGCTGGGTGACGACGGGCGAGCCGTAGACGGGATCGATGACGAGCGGACGCTTGGGCGCCGGTCCCTTACGAGGCATTACTTCTTCTCCTTCTTGGCGCCGTACTGGCTGCGCGCCTGCTGGCGGCCGCGCACGCCCTGGGTGTCGAGGGCACCGCGCACGATCTTGTAGCGCACGCCGGGCAGGTCGCGGACACGGCCACCACGGACGAGCACGATCGAGTGCTCCTGGAGGTTGTGGCCGACTCCCGGGATGTAGGCCGTGACCTCGATGCCGCTGGACAGGCGGACACGCGCCACCTTCCGGAGCGCGGAGTTCGGCTTCTTCGGGGTGGTGGTGTACACGCGGGTGCACACCCCGCGGCGCTGCGGGCTGCCTTTCAGGGCCGGTGTCTTGGTCTTCCCGGCCTTGGAGCTGCGGCCCTTCCGGACCAGCTGCTGAATCGTGGGCACTACTTCTCCGTCTCGAAGTTCTCGTTGTTGCTCGGTATCCCTGCCGCACGACGCGGCTTCGGGGATCGCTCCCCGCTGCTCGCCACCGGGACCCCGTCCACGTGACCGCCTGGGGCCACGAGACCCCAGGGGGCAACAGCCGGGCGGATCCCCGAGCGCCGGTGCCGGCACAGTTTCGGGGGCACGTACAAGGGGCCCGCCGTCGCGGGCACCGGCGTCCAGACTACTCGCCGTGGCGCCGGGGCGTCAAAGCTGGGCGCCGGGCTCGTTGGTGTCCTTCGCCACGTGCGGGCGGAGGGCCGGGCCGGCTGGCCCGGCCCCTCCGTCAGGTCCAGTTGCTCGGGTCGATCCCGTACCCGCCGTCGCTGAAGTCGAGGTCGTCCAGCAGCAGCGGCTCGGAGGAGGATCCGGAACTGAAGTCGATCTCCGAGTAGCCGAAGCGACCGAAGGCACTGGCCTTCGCCTCCTCGGTCGGCTCGACGGTCACGTCCCGGTACCGTGGCAGGCCCGTCCCGGCGGGGATGAGCTTGCCGAGGATGACGTTCTCCTTGAGCCCGAACAGCGGATCGGTGCGCCCGGACATCGCCGCCTCCGTGAGGACCTTGGTGGTCTCCTGGAAGGACGCCGCCGAGAGCCAGCTCTCGGTGGCGAGCGACGCCTTCGTGATCCCCATCAGCTCGGGCCGTCCCGAGGCGGGCTGGCCACCCTCGGAGACCACTCGCCGGTTCTCCGCCTCGAAGCGTGACCGCTCCAGCAGTTCTCCCGGCAGCAGGTTGGTGTCCCCGGAGTCGAGCACGGTGACCCGGCGCAGCATCTGGCGGACGATGACCTCGATGTGCTTGTCGTGGATGTCCACGCCCTGCGACCGGTAGGTCTCCTGGACCTGGTCCACGAGGTGCTTCTGGACCGCCCGTGGGCCGAGGATCCGCAGCACCTTCTTGGGGTCGACGGCGCCCGCCACCAGCTGCGTCCCGACGGCGACGTGCTCGCCGTCCGTCACCAGCAGCCGGGACCGCTTCGACACCGGGTGGATCGAGTCCTCCGCGCCGTCGTCGTGCACGATGACGATGCGCCGGGAGCGCTCGGTGTCCTCGATCCGGACCCGGCCCGCCGCCTCCGCGATGGGCGCCTCGCCCTTGGGGGTGCGCGCCTCGAACAGCTCCTGGACACGCGGGAGGCCCTGCGTGATGTCCTCCGCCGAGGCGGCCCCTCCGGTGTGGAAGGTCCGCATCGTGAGCTGGGTGCCGGGCTCGCCGATCGACTGGGCCGAGATGATTCCCACCGCCTCGCCGATGTCCACGAGCTTCCCGGTGGCCAACGACCTGCCGTAGCACAGGGCACACGTGCCCACCTTGGAGGCACAGGTCAGGACGGACCTCACCTTGACCTCCGTGACGCCGGCACCGATCAGTCGCTCGATGATGACGTCGCCGACATCCTCTCCCGCGGCCGCGACGACGTTGCCGTCGCTGTCCGTCACGTCGGAGGCGAGCGTGCGGGCGTAGACCGAGGTCTCGACGGTGTCGGCACGCCGGAGCGTGCCGTCCCTGCCCGCCGTCGCGATGGTCATGGTGAGGCCGGCGCGGGTGCCGCAGTCGTGTTCCCGGATGATCACGTCCTGTGAGACGTCGACCAGCCGCCGGGTGAGGTACCCGGAGTCGGCGGTCCGGAGCGCGGTGTCCGCGAGGCCCTTCCGCGCACCGTGGGTCGCGATGAAGTACTCGAGGACGGAGAGCCCCTCGAAGTAGTTGGACTTGATGGGGCGCGGGATGATCTCGCCCTTGGGGTCGGCCACCAGGCCGCGCATGCCGGCGATCTGCCGCACCTGCATCCAGTTGCCTCGCGCACCGGAGGTCACCATCCGGTTGACGGTGTTGTTCTCCGGGAAGTTCTCCCGCATCGCCTCCGCAACCGACTCGGTGGCCGCGGTCCAGATGTCGATGAGTTCCTTGCGGCGCTCCTCGTCCGTGATGAGACCCATGTCGTACTGCTCCTGGATCTTCTCGGCCTTCGCCTCGTAGTCCTCCAGGATCCCCGCCTTGGCGGGAGGTGCGACGACGTCGCCCATCGCGATGGTCACGCCGGACCTGGTCGCCCAGTGGTAGCCCGCGGACTTGAGCGCGTCGAGGGACTTGGCGACCGCTACCTTGGGGTAGCGCTCGGCGAGGTCGTTGACGATGATGGACAGGCCCTTCTTGTCCACCGTCTGGTTCACGTACGGGTAGTCGACGGGAAGGGTGTCGTTGAACATCGTGCGACCGAGGGTGGTCTCGAGGATCACGGGCTCGTCCGGCTCGACGACGATCCCGCTGCCGATCGGCGGGACGAGGTCGGTGAGCCGCACCTTGATGCGGGCCGCGAGGTCCAGTTCGCCGGCGTCGAACGCCATGATGGCCTCGGCGACGGACGAGTAGTGGTTGCCCTCCCCCGTGGCACCCTCGCGCTGGCTGGTCAGGTGGTACAGGCCGATGATCATGTCCTGCGAGGGCATGGTCACCGGACGGCCGTCGGACGGCTTGAGGATGTTGTTCGAGGACAGCATGAGGATGCGTGCCTCGGCCTGCGCCTCAGGGCTCAGCGGCAGGTGGACTGCCATCTGGTCGCCGTCGAAGTCCGCGTTGAACGCCCCGCAGACGAGGGGGTGGAGCTGGATCGCCTTGCCCTCGACCAGTTGTGGTTCGAAGGCCTGGATGCCCAGGCGGTGCAGCGTGGGTGCCCGGTTGAGGAGCACCGGGTGCTCCCGGATGACCTCGTCCAGGACGTCCCACACCTGCGAGCGGCCCCGTTCCACCATGCGCTTCGCGGCCTTGATGTTCTGGGCGTGGTTGAGGTCGACCAGCCGCTTCATGACGAACGGCTTGAAGAGCTCCAGTGCCATCTGCTTGGGCAGGCCGCACTGGTGGAGCTTGAGCGTCGGCCCCACGACGATCACGGAACGGCCGGAGTAGTCGACGCGCTTGCCGAGCAGGTTCTGGCGGAAGCGGCCCTGCTTTCCCTTGAGCATGTCGGAGATCGACTTGAGCGCCCGGTTGCCGGGACCCGTGACGGGCCGGCCGCGACGGCCGTTGTCGAACAGTGCGTCGACCGCTTCCTGCAGCATCCGCTTCTCGTTGTTCACGATGATCTCGGGGGCACCGAGGTCGAGGAGCCGCTTGAGCCGGTTGTTCCGGTTGATGACGCGCCGGTACAGGTCGTTCAGGTCCGACGTCGCGAAGCGTCCTCCGTCGAGCTGCACCATCGGGCGGAGCTCCGGCGGGATGACCGGGACGGCGTCGAGGACCATGCCCATCGGCGAGTTGCCGGTGGTGAGGAAGGCGTTGACCACCTTCAACCGCTTGAGCGCACGTGTCTTGCGCTGCCCGGTCCCGGTGGCGATGACCTCGCGGAGCTGCTCGGCCGCAGCCTCCAGGTCGAAGGTCTCGAGCCGCTTCTGGATGGCGGCCGCTCCCATCGAGCCCTCGAAGTAGATGCCGTAGCGGGTCTTGAGCTCACGGTAGAGGGACTCGTCCCCCTCGAGGTCACCCACCTTGAGCGACTTGAAGCGGTCCCAGACGCGCGTGACGAATTCCAGGTCGTTGTCCGCCTTGCGCCGAATCGCCTGCATCTCGCGTTCAGCGGACTTCTTCACCTTGTCCCGTGCATCCGCCTTCGCGCCGGAGGCCTCGAGCTCAGCCAGGTCGGCCTCGAGCTTCTTCGCCCGGGAGTCGATGTCGACATCGCGGCGCTGCTCGATCCGCGTGCGCTCGACGTCGATCTCGTTCTGAAGGTTCGGCAGGTCCTCGTGCCGGCCCTCCTCGTCCACCATGGTGACCATGTAGGCGGCGAAGTAGATGACCTTCTCGAGGTCCTTCGGCGCCAGGTCCAGCAGGTATCCGAGCCGCGAGGGCACGCCCTTGAAGTACCAGATGTGGGTGACCGGGGCGGCGAGCTCGATGTGGCCCATGCGCTCACGGCGAACCTTGGAGCGGGTGACCTCGACACCGCAGCGCTCGCAGATGATGCCCTTGTAGCGCACGCGCTTGTACTTGCCGCAGTTGCACTCCCAGTCACGGGTGGGGCCGAAGATCTTCTCGCAGAACAGCCCGTCCTTCTCGGGCTTGAGCGTGCGGTAGTTGATCGTCTCGGGCTTCTTGACCTCTCCGTGCGACCACGCGCGGATGTCCGCCGCGGTGGCCAGGCCGATGTGGAGCTGGTCAAAGACGTTGACGTCGAGCAAGGTTCCCTACTTCCTTACGTCCAAGTTTCTTGGAGTGCCCAGGGGGCGTGGTGTGGCGTGGCCGGCCGATGGCCGGCCGCGTGGCCACTGTCAGATGTCCTCGACGCGCGAGGCGTCAGGACGGCGGGAGAGGTCGATGCCGAGTTCCTCGGCGGCGCGGTACACCTCGTCGTCGTTGTCTCGCAGCTCGATGGCGTTGCCCTCCGCGTCGAGCGCCTCGACGTTCAGGCAGAGTGAGCGCATCTCCTTGATGAGCACCTTGAAGGACTCGGGCACCCCGGGCTCCGGGATGTTCTCGCCCTTGACGATCGCCTCGTAGACCTTGACGCGTCCG
>RZYE01000625.1 GCA_009930425.1 Actinomycetota bacterium
CGTGGAGCAGTCCTACCGGTCCTGTCTCGGGGTGATGTCGCTGGCCAAGAAGTCCGGCGGCATGACCCGGCTCGAGGACACCTGCGCCCGGGCGTTGGCGGCCACCCCTGCGCCGTCCTACACGTTGATCAAGAAGCTGTGGGCCGGCTGGACACCCACCGACCCGCCCCCGGCACCATCACTGGGCGGCGCCGGTTTCGTGCGCGGCTCCGACTACTACGGGGCCTGGGCATGATCGACATCGAGACACTGACCCGGCTGAAGATGATGCGCCTGTCCGGGATGGCCGAGTACTTCGAGAACCTCGCCACCACCACGGACGCCGCCACCGTGAGTGGTCCGGAGTTGGTCAAGCAGGCCGTGGACTGGGAATACGAACGCCGGCGCGACGCCAAGCTGCACCGGCTGCGCCGCCACGCCGGCCTCGCCCAGCCCGGCGCCGACATCGCCGACCTCAAGGCCATGCCCGGCCGGGCCATGGACACCGAGCTCATCGCCCGTCTCGCGATCGGTTCCTACCTGGCCAAACGTCAGGACGTCATCCTGCAAGGACCCACCGGAGCGGGGAAGACCTACGTCGCGTGCGCTCTGGGGAACAAGGCCTGCCAGCAGTACCGCAAGGTGCTCTACCTGTCAGCGGGTGAACTGCTCGACCGGATCACGATCGCGGAGCGCACCGGGGACAAGAGACGCTGCCTCGACGTCCTGGTCAAGGTGGAGTTGTTGATAATCGACGACTGGTTCCTCACCCCACCCACCCGGCCACAGGTCCAGCAGTTGCACACCCTGATCGACCGGCGCCACAAGAACGCCTCGACGATCTACTGCACCCAGTTGCCGCCCGGGCAATGGCACGACCGGATGGAGGAGAAGATACTCGCCGACGCGATCGTTGACCGGATCACCACCAACGCGCACGCCACCGTCCTCACCTGCGAGGACTCCATGCGCAAACACTTCACCCAACTCGAATGAGAACCACGGGGGCGGGCCGCCACCGGCGTCCCGCCCCCACCGGCGCCACGGCTCACCCCACCCCGTCGCGGCGGCTCAGCGGTCACCGGAACGCTGGCTCACCCCACACCGGAACAGTGGCTCTCACCGAGCGCAATAT
>RZYE01000626.1 GCA_009930425.1 Actinomycetota bacterium
CCAGAAGACGGTGGCGCGGGTGGCGGGCCTGCCGATGACCGCCGTCGAGATCGACGTGGTCCGCCTCGGCGGCGCGTTCGGCGGCAAGGAGGACCAGGCGACGCTCTGGGCATGCCTCGCCGCCGTGGCCGCGCTGCGCACCGGCCGACCGGTGCGCGCCTGCCCGGACCGCCGCGAGGACTTCCGCATCACCGGCAAGCGCCACCCGTACCAGGCGGACTTCCGCCTCGGCCTCGACGACGCCGGCCGCTTCATCGCGTACGAGGCGCAGTTCTACCAGGACGCAGGCTGCGCGCCGGACCTGTCGGTCGCGATCCTGGAGCGGTCGCAGTTCCACGCCACCAACGCGTACGCCGTGCCGAACGTGCGCGTGATGGCGGCGAGCTGCCGCACCAACCTGCCGTCCAACACGGCGTTCCGCGGGTTCGGCGGGCCGCAGGGGATCTTCGTGTTCGAGTCCGCGGTGCGGGCGGCGGCCCGCGAGCTGGGCGTGCCGCCCGAGGAACTGCAGCGCCGGAACCTGCTCGCCGAGGGGGATGTATTCCACTACGGGATGCGGGCCGAGCACGTGCGCGCGGCGGCGAGTTGGGACGCGCTGGACGGCGTGCGGCCGGTCGAGTCGGCGCGGGCGGAGGCGGCGGCGTGGAACGCGGGGAACCCGCGGGTGCGCCGCGGCGTCGCGGTCCAGCCGGTGTGCTTCGGGATCTCCTTCACCGCCACGCTGCTGAACCAGGCCGAGGCGCTCGTGCACGTCTACGTGGACGGCACCGTGGTGGTCACCACCGGCGCGATCGAGATGGGCCAGGGAGTGCAGGGCAAGATCCGCCGCGTGACGGCCCGGACGCTGGGGGTTCCCGAGGCGCAGGTGCACCTCGCGAGCACCAACACGCTCCGGGTGGCGAACGTCTCCGCGACCGCCGCCTCCACCGGATCGGACCTCAACGGGGCCGCGGCGCGGGAGGCGTGCCTGTCGATCGTGGCGGAGCTGCGCCCCGTGGCGGCCGGCCTGCTCGGCTGCGCGCCCGAGGATGTCGAGTTCGCCGACGGCGTGGCCCGCGTGCGCGCCGGCGCCCCGCCGATGGAGGTGGCGTGGGGCGACGTCGTCTCCGCGGCG
>RZYE01000627.1 GCA_009930425.1 Actinomycetota bacterium
ACGGCAGGGAGATCAGCTGGCCACCAACAAGGACATCACGTGACCACCCACAAGGACATCACGTGACCGCCCACAGGGAAGTCCCACTGGCCATTGACATTCAGTTACGACCAAGGGTGGAACGGTCAGCCGCTGGTGCCCCAGAAGCAGAAGAAGTCCTGCCTCACCGGGTCGTCCAAACTCGGCTGTGCCGTCAGGAGTGCGCTCCTCTTCATGGTCGGCTTCCTCGTCCTGGCGATCGTCGTGATCAACAGTGGACCGCCTGAACCACCCCGTGCCAGAAGGTTGACGGCCAGCCGGTCAACCTGGAATCCGACCTGCCGAGACTTCTCGATGATCGGTTCAGGTCGCTTGACGAAGTGGACGGAGTCCTCACGGTGAACTTCACCCCCAGGGAAGCCTCCATCGGCATGGCGACCATCTGGGCGCAGGAGGACACCGTGGCGATCCTGCAATGCGTCGCCAACAGCGACAGAAACGACGCCGGGGTGATCGTCCGAGGGCTCGGGAACGTTGTCGACGAGTACGGGAACCCATTCGAGGCGGCGATCCTTGTGGTCGGGTACACACCGGATGTGTACAACCAGATCAACTACGGGCATGAGTACATGTACGACACGGTGTGGGACCTCTCACCGTGGGAGACGCAGCTCAACTACAACTTCTTCGAGCACTAGGCGGCAGTGCGGCGTCCCTGCCGCCGAAGGGGCTCTGTGTGCCCGTCACTCGTGCAACGGGTACGTGAGAACGCCTTGACCTGTTAGCCCGTCAGCGGGCCGCGTGTGCGTCCCAGCGGGCACACCAGCCGGCCCCTGTGCGTCAACCCCCGCGGGGAGAGGTCAACCCGACGTGGTGCCGGTCCCAGGCCCGGGTTTCGGGTCACGTTCGGGAAGGCCGTCAAGGTCGAACGGCATCAGGTCGATGCCGAGCGCGCCCTCCAACCGGGTCACGTGCCGCAACGTCAACGGAGTCTGCCCTCGCAGAACCCGGTTGATCGAATCGACCGACATGCCAGCCTCACGGGCGAGACGATCCTGCGCCCAGTCCTTGTTCGCCAACTCCTGATTCACCACCAGTGCGACCCGGTGCTGAATGATGGCCGCCCGCTGCTCC
>RZYE01000628.1 GCA_009930425.1 Actinomycetota bacterium
GCACGCCCCGTCGTCGAGGTCCTCCAGGACGGGGCGGGCGTGGTCGCCTTCCGGTCGGGAGTGCGCACCACCGGCCCCACGAGCACGGTCACCTGGACCCTCCCGACCGGGGACGCCGTCGCCCTCGACGGCTCCTGGTGGACCCTCACACGGCCAATCCACCCAGCACCTGCACCGGCCCCTGGGCCAGCCCGCCTGCGAGAACTCGGCGTCGACGTCGTGGACGCCGCCGTCGGGGACCCGGACGGGGATGGGACGGACGAGGTCGTCGTCGTGTTTCGCCGGCCGTTCCGCGAGACCATCGTGAACGGCCTCCTGCCGGACGTGGCCGGAACGGACGACGCCGGCCGCTCCCTCCACCTCGGCCTCTACACCGCCACCCTCACCCAGGAGTGGGTGGCGGGCACCGTGTTCCGGCCCGTCTCCGCCGTCGCGGCGTGCGACGGCGCCCTCGCACTCGGCTTCGCAACCGGAGTGGACACCGCCGATCGGGTGGCCGCGGGGGCCAGCCTCTGGGGCGGCTTCGGCTTCACCACCCTGCCCAACCTGCCGGACCTGCCCGGCCCCGGCGACCCCGGCTGCGCCGACGTGGACGGGGACGGCCGCACCGAGCCCATCATCATCAACCGCACCCCTCTGGGAAGGACCTCACCATGAAGGCCATCACCGCGAAGGCCGCCTCGATCGTGGCGGCAGCAGCAATGGCGCTGCTCGCCGTCGCATGCACGCCGGACGAACCAGGGGAGGAGGGGACCACCAGCCCCGCCGCGACCCCGAGCGCCACGGTCACCGAGCCTCCGTCGGCGTTCGCAGGCCTGCCGACGACGGCGCAGGCCGCCTTCGCCACGTTCACCGGCGTCCCGCTTCTCGACCCGGACGAGCCGGCCTACCCCGGCCCGGCAACCCCGTCCTCCCTCGACGAGGTGACCGTCGCGACCGCGCTGCGTTCCGACGTGGGGGAGCCCGGCGTGACGTCGGCGTTGACCGAGCAGGGCTTCGTGGTGCTCCCGGGGGAGTACCGGCAGCTGCACTTCGCCTACGACGACAACCTCTACAGCGAGATCCCGAACTACGTCACCACGGACGCCGCGTACCACGTGTGGCACCTCGT
>RZYE01000133.1 GCA_009930425.1 Actinomycetota bacterium
GTCGATTCGATCAACCGGGTTCTGCGCGGGCAGACTCCGTTGACGTTGCGGCACGTGACCCGGTTGGAGGGCGCGCTCGGCATCGACCTGATGCCGTTCAACCTCGACGACCTCCCCGAACGTGACCCGGAACCCGGACCTGGGACCGGCACCACGTCGGGTTGACCTCTCCCCGCGGGGGTGGGCGCACGGGGCCGGCTGGTGTGCCCGCTGGGACGCACACGCGGCCCGCTGACGAGCGAATGGGACGGAGCGCGTGTGGAGGTGGCGACTCGCGCCAAAGTGGCTCAGAGGATAAGGCTGGGGCGTGAGTGGGAGTGGTCTTGCCACATCCTGCTGCGCGCGTTACACGACGCCGCACACCAACGTAGAGGAAGAAGGTCAGAGGACACCGGTAGCCTGACGCGAGAGTGAACGGAGATAGAGAACTCGATGAAGCGCAAACCGAACGGCCGCCTCGAACTTACGTGGAAGGGCAAGGAATCGGCCCTCATTCCCGTGAATGACGGCGCGTACGACTACGCGTGGGTTGATCCGGACGATCCTCGAGCACGTGAGGTCAAGTCGATCGAAGTCACTGAACGGGTCGGAGAACTTGACGGCCCGACCGGGGCTGGGGAGAACCTTCTCATCGTCGGAGAATCAGGTGACGCACTGCGATCGTTGGGGACGATCCCTGAATACGCGGAGAGGTTCCTCGGCCAGGTCAAACTGGTCTACATCGACCCGCCGTTCAACACCGGGCAAACGTTCGAGCACTACGCCGACCAGATGGAACACTCGATCTGGCTGACCATGATGCGTGACCGCATCCGTGACATCAAACCTCTGATGGCATCGGACGCATCCATCTGGGTCCACCTGGACGACGCCGAAGTCCACCGCATGCGACTCCTCCTTGACGAGGAGTTCGGCGCCGGAAACTTCGTCGCAACGGTCATATGGGAAAAAACAGATCTTCCTCAGATGCAGTCTGAGAACTTCTCCACAAACCATGATTATATTCTCGTGTATCAACACAGTGAGCAGTTTGTGGCACACAAGATTCCGTCGAAGGATATACCTTCCCACTACAACAAAACCGATGCCGACGGCCGCCGGTATTTCACGAGGACTTTGCGGCAGACGGGGCCCGGGTCCGCGCGGAGCGATCGAGAGACGATGTGGTACCCCATAGTCGCCCCTGATGGGACCGAGGTATGGCCGATCCGCGATGATGGCAGCGAGGGTCGATGGCGATGGGGACGTGAGCGTTTAGAGGCGGAGTTCGACCAGATTGACTGGCAGCGTCCCCACGGGCAGAAGTGGGACCCGCATACCCGTACCTACTGGCTCGGAGAGACGCGTCGCCCGAGCATGACGATTTGGCCCTACCGGGAGACCGGAAGCAACCGGACGGCCAAGAACGAGCTCCGCGCACTCTTCGCGAAGGGCACGGCACTCTTTGACACCCCTAAACCAGAACGGCTTCTGGAACGGGTCATCAGTATCGGTTCCAATCGTGGCGATCTGGTGTTGGACTGCTTCGCTGGGTCCGGGACCACTGCTGCTGTGGCGCACAAGTTGGGCCGACGCTGGGTGACGATTGAACTGCAGGACTCGACTGCCAGAACGTTCATTCTGCCCCGTCTCACGAAGGTCGTGAACGGCGACGATCCAGGCGGAATCACTGTCAAAGTTGAGCGTGTCGCCGTCGATGCCCTTCCAGAGGGCGTCACACCAGAGGATGCTCAGCGGTTCACGTCGCTCCTGGCGAAGTTCGCCGAAGGTGTCAACGCGCCGGTCGAGGTCGTGAAGGCCCTGGCTGAACGTGTCCGGGCCGACGCCAAGAGTACCCCGGCCACCCTCTCAGAATCGGAAGCACGCACCCTTCTCTCACTACTACGGAATCTTGAGCGGGAGTCAGCGACAACCGTCACAGTCGACGCGTCGGCTGATGTCGTCAAAGCACTGAGACGAGTGGGGCGCACTCGAAATGAGACGACCACTATCTGGCGGGGCGGCGGTGGATTCACCGTCGCCCAGATGGGCCCGTCGATGTATGACGTCGATGACGAGGACGGGGTCGTGTACCTGTCGGAGCACGCCACGAACGGCGCATGGTCGAAGGCTGTCGCCGGGCAGTTGAAGTTCACGCTAACCCCGGACAACCCGATCTTCTGCGGGGTGCGGCGCCGGCAACGCCTCGCCGTGATCGACGGAGTCGTAGATGAGACGATCATCCGAACAATCGTGGAATCACTCGGCGAAGGCGAGACCGCCATCGTGGTAGGAAAAGCAGTCATCCCTCCCGCAGGGGCCCTCCTGGCTGAACTTTCTCCCGGCTCCCGCATCCGCAAAGCGCCCGACGACCTGTTCCCGAAAGTGACGGTGACATGACATGACTGTGAAACTCGCCTACGACGAATCCCTCATCTTGGAGATTGCGTCCCGGTTCGACCTTCGCGACCCGAACAAGCGGGCGTTGGACGCGGTCGTCAAGGCCATCATCGCCGCGAACGGTGATTTCACCGAAGTGGTCGCAGACCTCGCAACTGGTGTCGGGAAGACGTACCTGATGTCATCCCTCGTGGAGTACCTCGCCACCCAGGGCGTGCGGCACGTCCTCGTCGTCACCCCGGGCTCAACTATTCAGCGGAAGACGCTCGCCAACTTTGACGCCGCCTCCACGAAGTACGTCCCCGGAGCGGACATCATCCCGTTCGTCATCACGCCGGAGAACTTCCGCTCCGCCTCCGTTGGTGCCGCGCTGCGTGACCCGAGTCGGTTGAAGGTGTTCGTGTTCAACGTGCAGCAACTGATCCGCCCAACGGCGAACGTGTCCCGGAAGGTCCGATCCGACGACGAAACGCTCGGCGACGCCCTGTACGACCATCTCCGCAACACGGGCGACCTTGTCGTCATCGCAGACGAACACCACGTCTACCACGACAAGGCTGCCGCGTTCCATGACGGGGTGCGCGGACTCGACCCCCTCGCTCTCGTCGGCCTGACCGCAACCCCTGACCAGGACGATTACGACACTGGGAAGGTCATCTTCCAGTACACGCTGGGTGACGCCATCGCGGACGGGTACGTCAAAGTGCCCGTCATCGTGTACCGGCAGGACGGCACGAAGGATGAACAGACTCAACTGCGGGATGCGTGCGACCTCCTCCGCCGGAAGGAGGCTGCGTACGACGCGTACAGGTCCGCGAACCCTGACGCTGGTGACGTGAAACCGGTCCTGTTCGTTGTCTGCCAGACGATTGACCATGCCTCCGAAGTCGGGCAACAGCTCGCCCGGACCGGGTTCATTGGTGACGGTTCAGCCGTCCTCGAGATCACCTCCCAATCATCGGATGAGGCGTTGCAGGCCCTCTCCGACGTGGAAGAGCCAGGGTCCCCGATCCGGGCGATCGTGTCGGTGAACATGCTCCGTGAGGGGTGGGATGTGAAGAACATCGCCGTCATCACGGCACTTCGTCGCCTCGCGTCACAAACATTGACGGAGCAGATCCTCGGGCGTGGGCTCCGCCTCCCGTTCGGGAAGCGGACTGGTGTCGCTTCTGTTGACCAGGTTGACCTTGTTGCGCACGACTCGTACGAACAGCTCCTCGCCCAGAAGGACGTCCTCGCCAAACGTGTTCAGCCGGCGCAGCCGCCCGTCGCCGTGGATGAGACTGGTGCGGCCGTCGACGTTCCCGTCGCACCGGATAGTGGAGACGGACCGGAAACCACGGGTGGTGGTGGCATTCCAGGTGGGGTCGTGGGCCCGTCCGCTGGAACCATTCTGGAAGGTCTGAACGGCGAGACGGCGGACACGGACGACATGGACGAAGTAGCGGGTGGCGAGGACGAGATGCCGGGTCCGTCCCTGCATGTTCGCCCAGTGGAGGAACGTCTCGCCGAGCCGGAGCCACGGAATGTCTGCCGAGTCAAGGGTGCACCACAGATCGTGTTCCCCAGGCAGGAGTACCGGCTCTCTCCTGTCCAGTTCTCCCTGTCTGATGTGGAGAGCTCGGCTGCCGAGCGGGCCGGCGCTCGTTTCGTCGGTGAGATTCCATCTTTCATCGTGCGTGACGCCTTGAAGGCGCGCAGGGGTGATGATGGCTCCGTCGAGATTGTGAGGGAGCGTCAGGACAACGCCGAAGTGGTGCAGGAAGTCATACCAATAGATGCCGTCCGCGGTGACCTGACGAACACGATCCTCACACAGCCGGAGGTGCCTGCCGAGCGGGCGTCGAAGGGTGGGGCCGAACGGCTCGTGAAGGCGTTCTTGAAGGGCGCGGGTGCAGCGGAAGACAATGCGACAGCGGAATGGGGCGACCTCCGCCGGAAACAGGCTGTCACGGCGATGCGCCAGGTCATCCGGGATGCGATTGATGGGCGACGTCGGGAGTCCCGCCGCGTTCTCGTTGACGTGATACTCCCGGTCGAACCCGTCACGGTGGACGGGGATGTGAGGGACGCACTCAATGACAAGTACGCGAAGAACGCGTACTTCCAGGGGTGGTCGAAGAACATCATGCCTGTCGCGTCGTTCGACGCGAGGACGACCGAGTGGAAGCTGGCGCATCTCCTCGACCGTGACAACCAAGTGCGGTGGTGGTTGCGGTTGTACACGAACGGCCCTGCTTACATCCCCACCGATCGGGGTAACTACTATCCCGACTTCGTTGTGATCGACGAGGATGAGACACGGTGGGTGGTCGAGGGGAAAGCTGACGCGCGCGCGCAAGACGCCGACGTGCAACAGAAGAAGGCAGCCGCGGAGAAGTGGGCGCGGTTCGTGTGCGACAACGACGAACATGGGACGTGGCGTTACCTGTTCGCCACCGAGTCTGACGTTGCGGCGGCCGGGTCGTGGGCGAACTTGGTCGCCATCACCCACCCTGATTAGGCAGACGCCCTGCTGCGAGGGTTGGCCGTACTCGTGTGCGGCGTCATTCGGATGGGTGCACGCACGGCCACCAGCGACATTGATCCCATCCCTGCCGCGATACGGTCAATCCGTGACGGATGACCACGCCGCGCCTGGTGCAGGGGCCACCACCGAAACACGAGCAGGACGAGACGATCCACGTCCGACTGGTGGCAGTCCTCTGGGTCGTAAACGGCACATCTCCCGCACCCCGGCCATCCCCGCTGAGGAGTTTGCGCATGTCCGCCCGTTCGTTGAGCGCGTCCACGCCGCCGTGGAAGCGGCCGGCATCTCCTACGCCGAAGGGGACATTTACCGGGCGGTCGGAAGGCTCGCCCACTGGTGCCGGGTCCGTGGCATCCCACTCGACCCCACGGTTGTCCTCAATGATGCGACCATTTCGGAGTGGATGTTGTCCGGGCTGGACGAACTCGCGGTGGGCACGCGCCGGAATTATGTGGTGATTGCCCGTACGGCTGGTCGTGTCCTGGCCGACACGCGCACCTTGCCGGTCGCGGTCCCCTCCGTCCCGACGCCACGGTCGGAATGGCCGTACACGCTTGCTGAGATTGGCACTCTCACCCGGTGGGCGTCCG
>RZYE01000629.1 GCA_009930425.1 Actinomycetota bacterium
TCGATGAGCATCGGCGGAGTCTTCGACTGGGAGGCCATCGACGCAGAAGCGTGGCGGCGGTGCGCGGCCGAGCTCGGCGTGGACGAGTCTGCGGTCTTGGACCGCGTCCACCGGATGACCGCCGACGCACCGGCCGCCTTCGCCGCCGCGTTGGACGAGGTCGAGGACTGGGACGGATCAGTCACCGACGTGCGCACTCGACTCCTGCCCGCCCTCGAGAACCGGTGACGTCGATCTCCTCCGGGGTTGCTGGTTCGATCCGTCGCGCTCGGCGGATCTTTCCGCCGCCGCGGATGCGGGCGGGATTGACGTCGATGATGGGCGGTTCCTCCCGGACAGCCGAGGCGAGGATGGAATGCAGCAGGGAGTACATGTGCGCCAGCTGGGTGGGCTTACCCTGTGTCCGTGGCCCGAAGGCGGGCAACGCCGCACTCAGGTACAACCTTCGACCTAGGCTTTGAATCATGCTGCAGCCGATCCCCACAGAGTCGCCGAACTCGCGGTGGCCCACCTTCGAGATCGAGTTCATCGTCGCTGGTGAGCCGGAGCAGACGTGGGAGCGGCTGTGGGACCTCGACCGGCACACCGCCGCCGTTCCCCTGACGGTCGTGACCGGCGGCCCACTCGCGCTGGGAAGCCGATTCGTCGGTCGTACCAAGTTCGGTCCGCTGCACCTCGATGACGTGATGGTGGTCCGCGAGTGGGACCCGCCCCTACGTTGCGTCATCGAGAAGGTCGGCACTCCGCTGCGGGGCCGAATCGAAGCGACGCTCACGCCACTCGGAACGGGACAGACAACGCCCCACTGGCGGCAGAGCTACGCTGTCGCCCGACTCCCAGACCGGCTCGTCGGGCTCGCTCGTCCACTCGTCCGCCTGGCGTACGCTCACGCGTTGCGCAGAATCACACACGCCGCCGACACAACGTCTGCCTGACCGACCCCACCACCTCTCCACGTGCGCACGCGGGCGCCTCGTCGTGCTCGTTCCCCGCGCACCCGTCTCCCACGGATTTCTGCGAGCAGGAGGGGAGAATGTTCGCCCATCCCCCCAGAGCGCGGAAACAGCGGCGAGGAGGGCCCCACGCCATTGTGAGGGCTCTCCCGT
>RZYE01000015.1 GCA_009930425.1 Actinomycetota bacterium
CGACTTCCTCTCCCAGGTGGTCGACTTCGGAGACACGGAGGTGGAGAAGCGGGCCATCTTCTT
The DNA here is from genome assembly GCA_009930425.1 of Actinomycetota bacterium. Taxonomy (GTDB): domain Bacteria; phylum Actinomycetota; class Actinomycetes; order Actinomycetales; family Actinomycetaceae; genus UBA1383. The sequence continues at coordinate 64 of RZYE01000015.1, forward strand.
CCGCCACCTCGCATCCCAGATCACCCCGGACCAGCGAACCCCCGCCGTGGACCTGTCCGCCGTCGAGTTGGAGGGCGTGAAGCACACCGCCCAACCAACGTTGGCGATCGGCCTCGTCGACGACGGCGTGTTGCCGCCAGCGGTGACCGCGGCCGGGTCACACAAGGTGCGCGACCCCCGCCTGGTCCTGCTGGACGAGATCATTGCGAAGTTGAACGAACGGTTCGCGGGGGAGGGGTTCCGCCGCGATCAGACCGAGTCGTGGTTGGAAGCCCTCGTTGCCGCGATGCGGATGGATGAGGAACTCCGCGATCAGGCGGAGGCCAACAACGAGCAACAGTTTCTTGCCAGCCCAACGTTGCGGGACGCGGTCCTCCTCGCCGTCGACGAGACGCACGGCGCCCACTCACGCATGACAACCCTCGTGCATGAGAAGGGAGCAGTCGAGCAGACCGTCATCCAACTCATCGGACGGCTCCTCTACCTCGAACTGCACGGCACCGACGTGGCCGCCGACGGAAAATCTGCCTCTGAAAGGCAAGATGAAGATCCAGATCTCGAAGGCTCGCGCCATGGAGACGGCGGAGGCGGCATGATCAAGGACTTTGAGGGTTCGCTCCGAGAGAAGTTCGGGATGGTGTTCCGGGTTGTCTCAGAGAAGTCGGACTTCGACTTCCCTGTTCTCTTTCAGGTCAGGGAGATTCGCGAGGACGGCACCGTCATCGGAGCCATGTACCCCGACGACGGCAAAGATTTCTACATGGAAATCACTGAGGTAGTCCCCTTGGATGACCAGTGGCTGGTAACCACGCCCACAGAGCGCTGGTCCTTCAGGCCGCTTCCTGAGAAGGTGCGTCAGGAGTTCGCTGCGTACATGCAGAGCTGCGGATTCAAGGTCTGAGAATGCCCACGTACCTGATTCACCAACTCAAAGATGGGACTCCTGTCGGAATCTTCTCGCCCGAGGCACACTTCTACTTCTCTCAGTACCAGTCCCATGAGCGCGATGGCGTCGCAGTTGTCGGTGCTCGCGGTTCTGATCCCACTTGGGACGAGTGGGTCGAGCAGCTTGCGTCCCGGTGGCCGACTCGCGCAGGTCAGTGGGACCTGTTCGATCATGAGAGCACCCTTCTGGAGGAAGTTCTCATCGCCGTTCGCGACTCCATGGAGGTTGCGTAAAGCCTTCCACCCGGGCGAGCGTGAAGAGGTGGGGTGCGGCGGGTGAGACCGTCACCTTCGATCGTCGAAGATGTAGCCACCATCTCCAGAGTTCGTGAAGGGGGCGGTCAAGCCCACGGGGTGGTGTATCGGTTGCTGATCCTCCCGGCTGTTGGGTCAGGCGGTCAGGGCGGGTAGTTCGGGGTGGGTGACCTCCTCGGTGTTCTTCGGCTCGTTGACGCGGCGGGCGGCGGCGAGGGCGCGCCCAGGCTGGAACTTGCACCCAAGAGATGATCCCTGCTTCTACCAACAAGGGATCTAAATGCGGCGCTCTAAGTCTGTTACGGCGGTCTTGACGGTGTAGTACGACGAATCCTGGTCGTTCGGGTCGGTCACGCCTTCCAATAGTCTGACGGCGGCGTCGAGTGATGTGATCGCCCTGTCGAACTGCCCGTCCTTCCAAGAGGCAAGCGCGTGGTTGAACCATGCGGCGGCGTGCCGGACGTCCTTCCAAGCTGTGGCCGGTCCGCCCGCGCGCGAGTGCCACACGAAGTCCCTGTGCGCGAACATGAAGTCCTCGCGCGCGCCCTGGTACTGGCCGTCTTGGATTTCGCATGCGGAGATGGTGAGCCACCACACTGCGGCTTCCAAAAGGGCGCCGACATCGCCGTCGGACGCGCGTTGTTCGGCGGCCTGCATCGCACGTCCGAGGGGCTCTCGCGATCCGATTTGGTAACCGGGCGGAATCAGTCTCAAAGGCAGGCGTGGGCCGAACATGTTCCCGCTGAAGGCTGCGATAGGTTGCGGGCCCTGCTGGTTCAACGTCGCCCCAGCCGAGCGACTCGTGAACAGTTGAGAACGGCCCTCAGGTGTGAGGTAGATGATGCCCCAACTGTCGTGCGCCGCGACAAGTTGGTTAACTCGCTCAACGGGAGGGATCTCGATCCCACCGTTGACGCTTCGCTGCAACGCATAGCCCGCGTCGTACATCGCCGAGGCGTCCGCCCCGGCCCGGAGCAACTCAACGACGACCTTCTCGAAATCGGCCACAGTGCTGCCCGGGGGTCGCTGACTCGTTGGACCTGCCAACGCGGCGGCCATCACAATTGGGGTCCTGCCCGGCAGACCAGCGGGTGGATTGGCGTTGGCGCCGAGCGAGAGCAGCAGTTTGGTCGTTCGCCAGTGACCCCTCGATGCGGCGTAGTAGAGGACGGAGTCGCCTTCGTCGTCCCTTGCGTTGACGTTCGCGCCAAGCGAGTGGAGGGCAGTGACAGCCTCATTGCGTCCCCCGCCGGCCGCCAGCATCATGGCGGTGGTCCCACCGGGTCCCCTCGCCTCCACGTTCGCACCATGCCGGGCAAGGGCAGAAATGCCGTCACTCCAACCAGATTCCGCTAGGGCATGCAAGATTGTGAATCCGGGGACTCCCGCGGCAGACGTGCGGCGGGCGTTGGCGTCAGCTCCGCGAGTCAGGAGCAACTCGAAGAGTCGGACGTTCCGCGTCCCCATCGCGTAGCGCAGGACGCCGTCGCCGTCGGCATCAACGGCGCGGAGATCAGCACCATCGTCGAGTAGCATCTGGACTTTGTCCTCGTCCCCAACGGCGGCCCAGTGCATGAGCGGGGTCTTCCCAGACCCGAGGCGGGAGACTTTGTCGGTCGCCTTGCGTTCTTGTTCCTCGTCCCGGTTGATGGATGCCATGATTGCGGTTCCGCCGACAACGGCGATGACAAGAACAAGGACAATCACGGCGACGACAGGGTCCATGAGACCGACGTTACCGGCGCGGCTTGCCGTTCGAGCTTCTTCTTCCGCGGTGGCGTAGCCAGCCTCCTCACTGGAACAACGAAGCTGCCACAAGACACGTGCCAACCCACAGTCACGTCGGGTGGTACCCCGGATCAAGCCGAACGCGAGGTCGAGAGAATACCACGTTGGCCTTCCCGAACGGGAAGTGATAGTTTGTCCGGCTGCCCACATGAAGCGAGGACGAACTGTGTCAGACCATGGACCCCGAGGCGAGAGGACCGATGTAGCGCACGCTCAGGAAGCACTCACGAATGCTGGCTTCCGGATTGTGATGCGGGAGCCCTTGCTGCGCGGTGCTCCACGACTGAAGGCCGACGTCGTCGCGTGGGCTGCAAACAGTGACGGTGAACTGGTTCCGTGGGCTGTTGTCGAGGTCAAACGAGGCAGCATCACTCCCCTCGCTGCGGTGCCGACCTTGAACGCATTCCGGGAGAATCTGGGCACAGCGGACCACTACGCAGTCGTCAACGGGGACTGGTACAAAGCCGATCGCGCACTACAAGCGCTGGAACGCGTCGATGGGCCGACACCCCCACCACACGGGGCGGACGGAATCATCCGCGACGCCGACTTGGCGCCGCCCGTGGGTCATCGGCTCGGTGAATCTACAGTAGAGCGGATCACGGAGGCTCACCTGCTCTCGCTCATGTCGAGAGAAGCACTATGGGATGTGCGACGTCGCGACGTGGCAGCCTTGTCCAGGCAACGGCGATGGTCCGAACATGCAAGTCACCCCGTCATCGCCGAGGCGGTTACCTGTCTCCTCGGCGCCCGAATCGAGGGCGACATCTTGGATCCCTTCTGTGGTTCAGGCGCGTTCCTGTGGTCCGTCGCTGACCGCGCGGCACAGGGCGGGACGTCGGTACGCCTGCATGGCCGGGATATCAACGAACAGGCCGTCGACATCGCACGAACGGTGGGCGACTCCGCTGGGGTCTCGGTCGACATCCGGGTCGGGAACGCGCTGATGGACGACCTGCTGATGGTCGACGCGGTTGTGTCGGCGCCACCATTCGGACTTCGCCTCTACGAACCGCATCAGTTGCTGAACGGTTCGACCACTGTCGAGATGGAGCCTGCAGCTGTTGACGTGGCACTTCGCCATCTCAAGCCCGAAGGCCGAGCCGTATTGCACCTCATGGGATCGTTCACCTCACGCAAGTCCGTCGGCCAATACCGCGCGTTTCTGGCGGAGAACTACCGCATTGCTGCCGTTATCGGGTGCCCGCCCGGAGCGGTGCCCGGCACCAACGTCGCCAGTACGCTCCTGGTGCTCGACAATGCCGCCCCAGGGAAGACATTCGCGGGTCAAGCAGGAGAAGACTGGGCGACACAGCTTCTCCCCGGCGGGGCCCTTCTCGAAGCAGCGATGGCACACATCGACGGCGACCTCGACCCGAGGCCGTGATGATCACCTCAGCACAAGTCGATCTGCGCGGCGAGCCGGACTGGGACCCGGCTCGGCTCATCCTCACAAGGCTCAGCTACCCCGGAAGACCGGCACTGGTCTCGCTCGCGGAAGTCTCCGAGATGATCCCCCCTGCCACAATGATCGACTACGGGGTTCCCGTCATCACCCCCGCCAGCATCGACCCGGTGCGTGGGGGTGTGAGGCGTCGTAGCCGAAGGTTCGCCGGCCGTTCCTATCACGTTGGGGCTGGAAAGGACGCCCTTCAAGTCGGCGACCTGCTCGTCCCGAACTCTCCGGACATCCCAGCTGTGTACGTCAGCGACGACCTGAAGGGCTCGACTGTCGCATCGACCTTTACCGCGATGCGGCCCACTGGGGGAGCCAGCCTCTGGTTGTGGGCGGTGCTGAACAGCGAGTCAGGGATCGCCGTGCGACGACTCGTTGCTGACACCGCCTTCGCCAAGTCGTCATCTCGGGGAAGTATCGCCTCGATCCTTGTCCCAGAACCACCGAATCTCGTTCAGTCCGGCAGACTCGCCGCACTTGCGAGCGTCGAGGAGACGACGAGAGGCAACGAAGTCGAACCGATTGGCACGTGGTGGTCCTTCGTCAATCTGACAGGCGCCTCGTGGGCTGAACGACTGGCAACCGGCGTCATCCCTCAAGACGTGAACAGTGTCCCCCTCAACTCGCTCTGTGCTATCGAGCGAGGACGGTCAGCCACGGAGGAATCCACGGGTGACCCCAACAATGAAGGCACTCTTCCTCTGATCGAGATCGGAGTATTGAGCGGCCGTGCCCCCAGTAGGCGGATCGCTTTGGGGCGTCAGAATGTGACGCTTGCAGAGCCGGGTGACGTCGTCCTCGCTGCCATTGGTGACTGGGCCTACGCGACGGTCCTCGAGGAGCCTGCGGTCATCCACCGAAATGTGTACCGGTTGCGCTTCCACGATCCTGCTATCGGCCCCGCAGTGGCGCGTTACCTCAACCGGCAGGAGGGATTCAGGACGAGGCAAGCATTCCTCTCCGGGGTAACCATCAAGTCCCTCACCAAGGGCAACCTCACTCGTTTCCCGATCCCATCTGACGTGCTGGTACCCCAGCCCACCCAGGTCTCCGACGGTAGGCCGTTGAGCGTTCGCCTGGAGGAGACACTGTGGAAGCAATGACCTGTGAGCTTTCCCCCTTGGTGTACGCCGAGCTGTACCGCATCCTTTCCGAGAGACACGCAAACGACCTCTCTGAGCGACTTCACGAAATCGACCTCGACGACGCGTGGCTCGACGAAGCCTCCGAAGCCTACCGACGCAAGTGGGAACACGAACGTGAGACCTCTGGACTTAGGAGTGACCACGCACTCCTCGGGAGTTGGCTCCTCGCGGGCATCCGCGACCGTGCCAGCAGTGATGAACTGACGGTTGACCTCCGGTTTGCCCTTGTGGAACAACTCGGATCCGAAGCTGACGCTCTGACGAAACTGAGTGCGTTCCGGCCGGTCGTGTTGGGGGCGACCCTCGGCATGGTGGTGCCGAATGTGCTCGACTCCAACTTGCCAGCTGTGCCGGCCCGAAACGTCGAGGACATACACATCGCCGCCGCCTATGACGGAATCGTTGAACACGTGCTACACCTTGCTGCCATCCAATCCAAATGGCCCGAAATGGTGGGTTCGGCACTGTTCATTCGGGGGACCGGACTGGCTGAATCGTTGCGACCGGAAGCTGACCGTCGCGGCCCCGAACAGGCCATCAACGCTCTTCTGGCTGAGACACGCCGATTCACTTCCGATGCTTCACTCACCCTGCTCCGTAGGCACTGGTCGAATGGCTTCGTGGACAAGAGGAACGCTGTCGCTCACATCCTCCCGGGGCTGGGGAGGCCCGCCTTCAGGGACGTCGCCGAGGACGCTCTGAGCTGGGAAGATGTGCGGCTGACCGTTCGAGGCATAACACAATGGATCTTCCAGAAGGTGTCGGAGGAACTGGAACAGTCACGGGAAGTCAACACCCATTCTTGGAAAGATATGGAGTGGGATCTGTACGTATACCAGTAGTTTTGGGCCAGAGATTTCAGTCTCTCGACGCGATGACTACCTGTAGCCAGTCCGCAACTTCCTGATAGATCCCGACTTGATCGAGACCCATCAGCTTCCACGCCTTCGCTTCTGCTGCGTCCGGGTGGACGCTCAGGACGACGCCGTCGGTCCAGATCATGGTGACCTTCACGCCGTCCACGTCGAAGAGGAGGCTCCGGTTAGTCGAACCGACGAGACGACTGTTCGGGAGCATCTGGACCTTGTCAATCATGATCTTGGGGCGGAACTGCATCGCGGTTGTCCTTCCGTCAGGTTCGTACGCGGTTGTGGGTCATTGAGGCCAGCCTCGTCCTGGTGTCCCGCCAGGCTAGGTGAGTGGTTGTTCTCCGGGTTCGATGCCTGAGGTCAGTGGCTCGGCCGGCAGTCCGCGGGCCATGCGGATGAGTTCGACGACGAGGGGCTTGTTCGTCTTGACGTCCGACGGTGCGAGTTGAAGCCGGTACTTCTTCCAGCGCTTGTCGTACGCGAGTCGCGTCATTCCTGAGTCGTCGACGCGCGCATCGAGTTCCTCGGTGGGGTCGATGCGGAGCTCCCAGATCAGGTGGGTCTTGCGTGGCCTGAATGTGATGAAGTTGTCCGCCATTCCGTCCCGTTGGAGACCGATGTAGTACTTGTTGAACTTGAGCGACATCTCCGCGCCCTGCGCGTTGATCAGTTCGAGGAGGCTGTCGGCGAGTTTGACCATCGTTGGGCTGCTCTTCGTCACCCAGTAGGTGCGGTCAGTCTCCTGTCCCGGTTCGTCGTCCTCTTCGGGGGCGGGTAGTGCGATGTCGAGAACCTTCGTCGCGCTCAAGGTGAGCGCACCCCCGACATCAAGAGCACTCAACTGGACCGCAATCAGCGGGATCGCCTGGTTGAACAGGTTGATGACGTTGAGGAACCTGCCCGTAATCTGCTCCGCAACGATCACAGCGATGTGCTCGTACTGCGGGAAGCGGCGCCTCTCGTTGTCCCAGTACTCCAACGTTCGGATGATGTGCGATTCGTCAGTGGCGCCGAGCTGGATCTCAACCTCGTACCGCGTGTTGCTCTCAGGGTCATACATGAGGATGTCCAGGCGCCCGGCGTGCGGTTGGCGCCGCTCAACATCCTTGACGTCGAGTTCGCCCAAGCCCAGAATCTCGACGTCGTCGATGATTTTCTGCTGCAACCACTTCTCGTTGAACTCAGGGTGCGACTTCAACGCCACACGTGACGACTTCTTGTACTCCATCAGGACTCCTCACCCATCGCGCTCACCTGAAGTGCACCAGAGAATGCTCGGCTTCGGACGGACTCTCACATTCTCCACGGTAGCAACGACAACCCCGGGCCAGTGGACTCCCGCGGTCACCTTCTCTGTGTAAAGGGGCAGCGTGCCGACATCCACCTACGAACTGGGTTGGAACCTCCGCTCTGAACAACGGCCCTGCCCGTTTCAGAACCGCTGCTCCTACCGGGAAGTGCCGGGTATTGGCCCCTACGCATGACTACTAGATGACCCACAACTGTGGCGAAACACGAACGAAGGACGCCCTCATGAAACGAGCCGCAAACCAGACAGCCATCACCAGCATGCCTGCCATCAACCCTGGTCGGGCTATCCGCACGGACAAAGGCGTGGAAGGAGACTGCACGCTCGTCCGTGGGATTCGCACCCTACACTTCATCCACCGCTTGTTGCCCGAGGGCTTGGGCGAGATCCACGACGACGCCGCCGGCGTCCGTGTGCTTGTCGCCACCAGGACTGCGGTTGATGCCCTTCCCCGGCATTGGCATGACACCGCAGGCGTGTATGTTCTGCTCGGCCCGGTGCACGACGACGGCACCTACACCGTGTCTGTCTGTGACGCGCGTGCCGGGATCATTGACCTCGACCCGAAGGACCAGCATTGGTCGCACCAGTACGTCCTCCTAGTGCGCTCCATCGACCCCGCACTGGACGACACGGAGACCATCCAACTGAAGCTTGCCCTGCTACACATCTTCCGGGCAGCGCACTGCCCCATCCCGGACAATCCGGACCCGGACCCGGACCACCTGACGATGCCGGCAGGCGACTTCCGGGCCCTGTGGGAAATTCCCGAGTCCCTGCAATATGCGATGGCCGCCCTGGGCTTCGACACCTCGCCCTATAAGACCAGAGCCGTGTAAGGCCCGGAATCCACCCCGGGTGGACGTTTGGAGGGGCTCCGGTAGCAGGATCGGCGTCGGTTGAGTAGTTTTGGTCGTTCTTGTTCGGAAGTGACGACCTGAGATTTCGTGGCGCCTTGAGACGCACCGAGGTGCGGTCGATAGGAAGTTGGAATTCAGCGAGTACGTGCCACAAGTAGCGGGCGACACGCCGGGCTCGGAAAATTCTGCTTGCCAAGACACACGCCTAGAGAGAAGATCCAGATCTCGGAGCACTCCAAATCCGTGGCTCGACTGCAAATTCCTGCGGCCGAGGAGCGAAGGGAACAACATGACCGAACCGAAACAACTGGCGACCAATTGGTCTGACGGTGAATGGACGGCGTGGGCTGTCGGCCTCATTGAACCGCTCATCGACCCGGTCGACCGGGTCACCGTCGTCAGCAAGATGCGCGCCCAGTACGCCCACAACCAGGACCGGGCCACGACGTTGATGGCCGGCGTTTTGGCCGACCTATTCGACTCCCTCCCCGAGGAAGACACGTGGAGGGCAGCCAACCCCGTCACCTTTGGATCGTGGCGCGACGGGACGGACCTGGTGGACGTGGACGGCCAGCAGGTCCGGGAAGACATTGGTCTCGCCGCCCTGGCGCGTCCGCTGGACCGGGATGCGGTCCTTATGGTCTGTGCCGCAGCAGACGGTGCTGACGCCGTCGCCAGCATCATCGGCGACGCCGATGACCCGGTGGCCTCGTTCACGCACGCCGCGTCATGGGTGACGTGGCGGCGGCGCGCCTACCTCGGGCACGGCGAACCGTACCCGCTGATCCTGATGCACATCTGGTTGGTGTGGGCCGCCCGCGTCGCAGCCGGGGAACCTCCGGTGGAGACGCCGGAGCACCGCCGGATCCGGAGAGAAGCCCGGATCACCGACTGAACCGCCACCAGGCCCGGGCATGGGTGCACCCCGCGAGGGCGGGGAGGCACCCCGGCCGGTACTGCGACGTCGCAATCGCACAGTTCGGGGTAGATCGCCGGATCCCCGCTCACGGGCGTGGGGCGCCGGCCCCCAGCGGTCCTCTGAACGTGGAGAAGCTGCCCATAGCCACCTGACACCAGTAGCCGGCAACGACAACTGGAAGAAGAAGATGTGAACGTCGACGAACAATCGACATGGGGGAAGGATCCTCAGAGCGACCTGCGTGGCTTGCTGCCGGGATACCTGACTGTCTCGCACAGTTCAACCTCCGAGGCCAGCGGCCTCGACCTCGTGCAGTCCTGGGCGTCGACGGCGACGTGGCAGTACGTCGACGACGGTGGGGACGTCCGGGAGGACCTCGCCTCACTCGCGATTGGCACGGCCTACTGGTTGCTCGTCGACCTGTCGGAAGGGGGCGGCCCGGTTCACCGGGAACTCGACGACCTCGGCGTCGACGAGGAGATCCTCGGGCAGTTGCTCGAAGGATGGGAGGACAGCGAAGATGAGCTTCTCGTGTACGCCCAGTCAGCCATGCTGCTCACGTGGGTGGAGACCATTCCGGAAGTCCGCGGAAGTGGACTGGGTCGCCTCCTGACCAAAGAGGCAGTCAGAGCGGCTACCTTCGCCCGTGAAGAGACGCCAGTCCTACTGTTGGCCGCGCCAAGGGTGGAACGGGAGATATCAGACGCGAAACGGCGAGCCGACGAGAGGCGGCTGGGTGCCCTGTGGGCGACGCTGGGTTTCGAACCCCACGGCGGCGACCATCAAGCACGCCTCGGCACATCCTCTGCCATCCTGACAGCTGATCTGCGCCCGCATGTTGCGGACTGGGTTATCGACGCCTATCACGACCGGTTCGGTTGGTTCGAATGATCTCCTATTCAGCTGTTCAGGCGGCGATGGCCTACCGTTGTTCGGCGCAGGGTGTAAGGCACGCCCGAGATGTCTAGGAGCGATTCGAGGGCAAGAATGTTCGATGTCTTGATAGCGTGGAGTACGTCTCCCGCTGCCAACGAGGTCAGGCGGAACATCAGACGCACAGATCGCGCCCAAGTTTGGGGGTACACGCAAATTGTTCAATCGCAGAGTCACGACAATGGCTGCTATCGCGGCGCTCGGACTGACAGGTTGTTCCGAAAATGCAGGCGACGCTAGCGCGACAAGGGCAACGCCGATCCCCGTCGCAGTTGAGTCAGAAGCCGCCGAGCCGAGCGAGACGACCACACCCAAGCCAAGCGAGACGCCAACTCCCGAACCCACAACACCGGAACAGACCGAGGAGTCCGTGTACGGAGAGTCCGTCACCAGCGAGCGGGGCAACCTGGTCAAGGAAATTGGTCAAGTGGCTGGAACCGTCACCGACACCGGCGAGACGCTCATGCAGTTCACGATCACTGCTATCGAACCGAATTTCGAGTGCAATTCGGGCTACTCTGAGCCGCCTGCCAATGGCAACTTCATCGCCGTGACAATGGACATCCAGACAACGGCCGCGCTCGCGCAGGTCGAGGACATGCCGTACTACACCTTCAGCGAATACGACTTCAAGGTGATCGGCCCGGACGGTACTCGAGAGAACGACTCCACCGGAAATGCCTTTATGTGTCTCGACAGCGCCGATTCTCTCCCTTCGCAGATCGGGCCCGGGGAGCACGTGGTCGGGAAGGTTGTGCTCGACAGCAAGTACACCTCAGGTGCACTCGTGCTGTCGCCGGGGTGGATGTGGGGCACAGGCGCTTGGGAGTGGGTGTTCTGAGTTCTCAGCGTCGTGGGGTCCGCTGACTGCGACCTTCTAGGCCATCCACGGGCCTCATGCGAGGCTGTGGGCAGGTGTCTCCTCGATGGTCCGGCACGGCTATCTCGGACTCCCGAATTGTGGGCGGTCGGACGGATGAAGACGTGGATACGGTGCCACGCCCTCCTCGATCGCTGCCACGGGCAACGTAGGCGATGAACAGGTCCGAGGGCGGCTATCGCCACTCGCGCGCTCTTGAACCCTTCGCAGGATGGGACGCCTGAGCAGTTTGCTTCTCGGTCTCAGAGTCGTTCTGGTCGGACTCTTTTCTGATGGGGATCTCCTCAAAGACGTGCGTTTCGAGTGCGACTTCCAGATGCGCGAAGTGGCGCAGTGTTGCAGCCATGTCGCCACGTAGGATTCGTCCGAGTATCTCCACAGACAGGCCAGCCTCTTTGGCCAGTTTTTGTTGCGTCCACTTCCGGTTCGCCATTGCCGCCAGAGTCCTCTGTGCCGCTCGGTGCTGCAACTCGGCAGCCCGAAGTTCGGCCTCAAACCGTTGAGGGTCGGCGGGAGGCCCCTCGTAAGTTGCAGGCTCGAAGTTCTCAGCGCGGCCGAAGGTGCCTGACATGTACTCGCGCGGCGCCCTGATCTCAGGTCTGCGTCCCGGGGGAGTCGGTCCGCGTTTCGCATTCATGCTCCGACCGTAGCGCTGCCCAGGCGATCAGTGCCGCGCGAGGCGCCGCCGGATGAGACGCGGCAGGACCTCGTAAGGCACTCGTCTGTGCACGCGCGCACTCTCCCGCGACACGACCAGAGTCCTCAAATGGCAGGCATGGAGCATCAACAGTACGGCGCGTTAGCTCTTATTACGACGAGTGGTTGTCGTAATAAGCCGAAGCGGTGAGTGAACCGGTGTGTGCCCGCACACCTAGCTGTCATGAAAAACGCACGAACCCTGTCAGGACGCCGCATCGCGGCGACATCCCCACACCCCGGAATGGCCTCCACGAAGTCCCCAGTGGCCCGGCCGACCAGTCCCATTGTCCGCCTGCGTCCACCGCGGCGTATCGCGGCAGCCATCCGAACCGACGGTGCGTGGTGCGCGCACTTCCCGACGCCGCACACCGGGTTGGTGACCGGCTCCGACCGACGGAAGGAACAGTAATGGGGACGAGGCCCGGCAGGCGCCTCAGCAGCATCGTCTCTGGGGCGCGACCGAACAACAACATCCCGACGCTCACCTGGCGTGGACCCGACAACGACGTCCGTCACTGCGACGCAACGTCGAACGCCCTGTCCGTTCCGTTCCACCGAGCTGCCCAGGCACGCTCGGAAGCGAGCAGGGTGGGCCAGGGCAACCGTCCCGGCTTCTACTGGTGCGGGCAGACCGGAGAGATGCTCCGGCATGAAAGCCTCGCCGAGCTGACTGGGCTCTTCTGGCTGGACCACACTCAGCCCATCGAAGGAATCGCAATTCGGCCCATGTGCGTGACGTGGAGAGACGGGCTCGAACACTACCCGGCTGTCTACATCCTGACGAGGGACGGCGGCGGAAGGGTGTGCGACATTGTCAACCCCCTCGCTCCCATCGACCCGGAAACGAGCCGTCGCATGGAACACATGTGTCGACAGATTGGGTGGCAATACCTTCTCGTGACACCTCTGACTGACACCACACGGAACGGACTGGAGTTCATCGCGAACTACCGTCGGCCGGCGCTCGCACCCGACCACACCACCGAAATCGCATTGTTCGACTTCATCGGTCATGGGAAAAGGTCAGTGGGCGAATGCGCCAACTTCCTCGATTCTCAGCGGCCACCCCGCCGAGTCCACGAGCTTTACCACCTCATGTGGACACGCCAAGTCGCATTCGACATTCGCCGACCGCTCACACCGCAAACACCGCTGACGAAAGGACCAGGCCGTGAATGACCACAGGCATGGGCTCACCATCGGGCAGCAGATTCAGCTGCTCGATGGAACCTACGACGTCGTTGGACAGGTGGGCGTCAACGTGAAGCTCCGCAACACGCTCACCCGGGAGTACGAGACCGTTGCACAGTGGGACGTCGTTGAACGGCTACTCGAACCCGTCGAGCGGCCCACCCTGACAGCCCGCGACCTGGACACCGTGCCAGTCCACGTCCAAGCCAGGGTGGCGTTCCTCCGAGCACATCTCGAGGAACTCGAAACCGGTGCCCCAGTGGGTGATGGTCCGCGCCGACCAGAGTACGACCCGGAACACACCACCCAGAAGTCACGGCTGGCCGCAAAAGCCAAAGAGCTGAGCAACTCGAACGAAGCGGGCAGGGTGGGCGTCCTCTCCGTGTCAGTGCCGACCCTGAAGCGTTGGCTCGCGGACTACCGTGCCAAAGGTCCGACCGGCCTCATCGACGGGCGCGCTCAGCGGGAGAGCCGACCCCTCGGACGATGTGACGAGCGACTGATAAGCATCATGGTTGACCTCATCGCTGCGGAGACGAAAGACACAAAGAAGTCCCCTGGAAACAACGGCCGGCTCCGCGCGTCCTGCCGAGAGGAGTGGGCTCGACGGTACCCCGGGGAGACGTTCCCGACGAGCGAGTCTTCCCTGCGCAGTTACCTCGCCATCCTCACCGATGGCAAGTACACCTTTGGACCAGCGAAGACTCAGCAAACGAACGCCAAGAAGCCCAAGGGCATGTACCAGGCCAGGCTTGGGGCCTTTCCTGGTCAGGAAGTTCAAATCGACAGTTCCAAGTTCGACATCATGTGTTTTAACGAGGAGCGGAAGGTGGAACGAATGGTCCTCGTCATGATGATTGACAAGGCCACCAACTCCATCTTGGCGACGGGCCTGCGGCCCAAAGCGGCGAAAGGTTTCGACATCTCGCTCATCATCGCTCAAGCCGTCGTGCCGCGGCCATTACGTGCCCACGAGTCCTTTAACGAGTCGGAGTTGCAGGTCCGTCTGGCGACCATGCCGTGGGCGCAGTGCCTCACGGCCGACGAAGTCTCCCGCTACGACACGAAGAGGCCCTTCATTTTCCCCAGTCGAATCGTGACGGACAACGGTGCGGACTACATGTCTGACACCGTCCGCTCCACGTGCCAGCAACTTGGCATCAGCCTCACCCACGCCGTGCCCGGCCAACCGACCGACAAGGCGCTTGTGGAGCGGGCATTTGACGCCATCAACAAAATGTTCGCCCAGCACGTGCCCGGATTCACGGGAGGCGACACAAAACGTCGCGGGACCCTCCCAGAAAGCGACCCCGGTCTGCTCGACGTCTACACCTTGGCGGAACTGTTCGACCGTTGGGTGACAGTGGTCTGGCAGAACACCCCACACGAGGGACTCAGAGACCCAGTCTTCCCCCGGGTGGTGCACACGCCCAACTCAATGTATGCGGCGATGTTCGACGTGGGTGGATTCATCCCCCTCCCGCTGAGAGCCGAGGACTACTTCGCGCTGCTCCCCGTGCAGCATCGCAGAATCAAGGACGACGGAATCACCATCAACTACCGTCGCTACGACTCCGTCGAACTCAACCCATTCCGGGGCAGCCCGTCGCCGGACGGGCGGCGCGGTTTCGAATGGCCAGTCCGCTACCACCCCTACGACCCTGCAACCGTTTGGCTTGAACGGCCCGACGCCGTGGGCGAGGACAGGTGGATTGCCTGTGACTGGATGAACAAGGGTACATTCGACGCGCCCTTCTCCAGGGAAACACGAGATGCTGCCTTTGAAGCGTTGACCGCCTACGGGGCGTTCGACTCCATGGAAGCCTCCCGCCTCACGCGTGCCATGGTGACACTCGCGAAACAGGATGAGCAGCGACTCGCAAACGACAACTCCCGTCGAGAGGCTGCGCTCAAACTGACAGCCAACGAGTTGGGTGCTGACCCCTACCAGACCGTCTCGGCAGACCTCGTCAACGACGAGTGGACGGACACGGCCGAGCCCACCGGTGACGACGCCGTTGACCGAGGCTCGGTGCGACGGTTTGACGCCAGGAGGGGACTCTGATGGCCCACTCCGATGACGACGCCTTTGCTGGTTCCTTCTTCTCTGACTTCGACACACCGGACCTCTACACCATCGCCGGCCTTACGAAAGCGCTTGAAACCCACGTCGAACCCCCCACATTGCCTGCTATCCCCGTGTGGAGAAAGATGCCGCGTGAAGAGCGCGCAGCATTGAACAACGCGAGGCTCGACTACGTTTCCGGTCACATCATGGTCGAAACCGACCAGATTCTTGAAGTCAAGGCGGCAGTCAAGAAGGCGCTCCTTTCCAACCGCGCAAGGTCTTCAGGACGATTCGGTGTCCTCGTCGACGGAGAATCGACGTTCGGAAAAACCACCGCCTGCCTGGCTGTCATGAAGGCGACGTACTACGTCTACTCGCACCAGTACCCGGGCTTCTACGATTTGCCCCCGGACCGGCGACCCGTACCCGTCGTGTACTTCGAGATTCCTGCCGGCAGTACCGGCAAAGCCGTCATGGGGCAACTCCTCGACTGTCTGGGACTTCCCCGGCACAGGAGCGACTCCATGAGCGCCCGTCTGGCGACCGTCACCAACGCGCTCCGCGAACTGAAGACCGTCCTCGTCGTCGTCGATGAAGTCCACCGACTCGAAGACAACAGCGCGGGAAGCACCGACAGCGTCAACATCCTCAAAGAAATGTCGAACAAGGTGCCCGCCACATTCCTCTACTCTGGAAAAGTCTCAGGCTCAAGGCTCCTCGTAGGGAGCAAAGGCGCACAGATTGCGGGACGATTCAGCCAAGTCACCATGGGAACCTACGGATACCGGACCGACAAGGAAAAACAAGGCTGGCGAGACATCCTCGACATCGTCGGAGACGAACTCTGCCTGTTCGGGGTTGAGAGGGGCGACTTGCACGCCCTCAGCGACTACCTCCACCTGAGGTCCGGCGGCAACATCGGTACCCTCGTTCGCCTGCTCAGCACCGCTGCGCAGGACCTCATAATCCAGAACCTCGACCCCACCAAGGAACGCGTCACCAAGGGACTCCTCAGTGGCATCAAGCTCGACATCCTCTCCGAGGAACTCGAAGAGCGACGGAGAAGAAGGCACGAAGTCGACAACAAGAGTCCAGCCAGACGCCCGAGAGCGAGTTGACATGCTCGAATGCCCAGGACGCACGTGGCCAATCCACGTGAAACCCCGCCCCGCTGAGACGCCGGAGAGCTACGTAGCACGTCTCGCGGCAGCCAACGCAATCTCCAAGGTGGCGCTATCCGCAGTTGTCCGTAACCTTGCCGAGTCCCATGAGGTCGATGAGGAGTCCTGGGTTCGGACAGCACAACTGCACGGCGGGCTGGAACGCGGCTGGTTTGAAAGGGATGCGCTCCGACACCGCCCAGCCCACCCCGACGGAACCACGTGCGACAAATGCGACGTCGGCATGGGGCCGCGGTACGACTGCACACTGTGCACGAAGGGGGCGACGGTCGAACTTCTTGCCACCCTGCGTGCACCGGTCTGCCTGAGACACCGACGATGGATTGGGTCAGGAGCTTTCCCTGACCAGCAGAGAACCGTGGACGAGAACACCGTGCGGGCGGCAATCAAGTACCGGAGGCTCGTCCGCCGCGGCCGACTCGACGCCGTCCTTCACTATGTGCTGCGTGCCGCACTCCGCCGTGCGACCGCGACCACCCACAACTACTCCGCCGTCGAGGCCGACATCGTCACATTCTCGGTCCTCGTCGAAGCTGCGGCGTTGCTGTCGGACAGGACCTTCCTCAGTGAATTGTCCGATGCGCGCACTGACTACACGAGGAGAGCTTCGCTTCTGAAGCGGCAATTGGCCCCAATACCAGCAGACGTTCGCAACTACATCATTCAGGGATTCGGATGGGCCGTCCGGCCGTTCCTGCATCAACTGTCCGACGGAACCTTCGTAGCAGGGCCGCACACGTATGGACTGTTGACAGGGCCCGACACGCCCCATCCGAAGGTTGACGGTACTTGGTTGGACGCACTTAATGCCGTGCTCGGCGCGGACGACGCCGTCCTAGCCCCGCACTCGGACCGTGTGATTCCAGCCCACGAGGGTGAGTTTGCCTGGCATCCAACAAGGAATGGGTCTCTCAGCATAGACGACCTCTCGGAGTTCTCTCATCAACGTGTTTGGTGGGTATGCGCCAACGGGCACGAGGTCAAGCAATCCAGGGCGCTTCGCTCGCGGAACGGATGCCACTATTGTGCGGGTCAGCGGCCAATCTCCGGCTGGAACTCACTTGATGTAGTCCGCCCAGACCTCGCAGCCGTGTGGGATTCGGCAAGAAACACTGTTCCGGTGCCTGACCATATCAAGCCAATGTCCAACCAGAAGGTATGGTTTCTGTGTCGCAACGGACATCCAGTCCGCACCGCGCCGGCAGTCCGCGAAGGCTCTGCATGCGTCTACTGTGCTGGAAAACTGGTTTGGCAGGGCTTCAATGACCTTGCGAGCCAACGGCCAGACATCGCAGCAGAGTGGCACCCCACGATGAATCGGCCACTCCTTCCAAGTGAAGTCACCGTTGGGTCCGCCACGAGAGTGTTCTGGTTGTGCGCGAAGGGGCACACCTACGACTCTCCGGTTGGTCCACGAACTTCTGGGAAGAAGTCCGGCTGTCCATACTGTGCTGGGCGGAAACCGTGGGCTGGACACACCGACCTTGCATCGCAACGGCCGGACATCGCAGCAGAGTGGCACCCCACAATGAACGGTTCGCTGCGTCCATGCGATGTCACAGTGGGCTCCGGAAGAAGAGTTTTCTGGCTGTGCCCAGACGAGGGACACCATTATCTGGCGGGTATCGTCCACCGCACAAGAGGTGCCTTCGCCACAAGATGTCCGTATTGTGCCGGCAAGAAGGTCTGGGTCGGCTACAACGACCTTGCATCTCAGCGGTCCGATTTGGCGGCGGAGTGGCACCCGACGATGAACGGCGACCTGCAACCAAGCGACGTGACCCTTGGCTCAGGCAAGAAAGTGTATTGGTTGTGCCCCCGCGGCCACACCTTCTACGCGACAATAGGCAAGCGCACCACGGGAACAGGATGCCCGTATTGCAGCGGGAAATTGCACGTTGTAGGTGTCAACGACCTCGCAACACGGCGTGATGACATCGCTGCCCAACTCCACCCGACGATGAACGGCACCCTGAGAGCACTTGACTTGAGCGTCGGAAGTAGCCGGAAGGTCTGGTGGATTTGCCAGGAGAAGCACCACTACCTCGCGAAAGTGTCCTCCCGCACGAAGCCAAATAACCCAACTGGTTGCCCATACTGCGCTAACCGGAAAGTATGGCGTGGCTATAACGACCTCGCGTTCAGGAGGCCAGATATCGCTGCGGAGTTCCACCCGACGAAGAACGCGCCACTAGAACCATGTGACGTTGTTGTAGGTAGCCACAAAAAGGTGTACTGGGTGTGCGAGAAGGGGCACGAGTATCGCGCGAGTGTCGTCAAGCGGACTCAAGAGAAGAACCCGACGGGATGTCCGGTATGCGCAGGTCGCCAAGTCCTGCAGGGCTACAACGACTTGGCCTCCCAAGCCCCTCATGCGGCGGGTCGGTGGCATCCAACCCTCAACGGTGACCTGTCGCCCACCGAGGTCACCGTCCGCAGCCACAAGCAGGTCTGGTGGCTCTGCGACATGGGACACACCTACCTCGAACGGGTGGACAGGCTCACGCGCGCACCGTCCGTTTCGTCAACGTGCCGCGACTGTGTGAGCCTGGCGCGACCCATGCCAACTACACCCAGGGAAGGTTAGTACTGTGACACGACTGGCGTTCCATCAACAGTCAGGCGCAGGTCCTGGGCACAGCCGACCTTGACGGCGACGCAATGGAAGAAGTCATTCTGTCGCTGCAGTGCACCGGCAGCCTGCCTGAAGACTGCTGCGCTGGTCGTATGTCGATCAGCACGGCCGTTGTTGTTCTCTCCCAGAGCGGTCGGGCCCTCACGAACGTGGCGCCCGCGCTGATGGGTGGCGCGTCTGAGCCTGGAAACGAATACGGGCCGGCGCACAGGCACATCGCTTCCGCAGCCTTGCGGGGTAGGACGATCACGGCCGACGAGTACATCGTGTATCCAGAGCAGTACACCTCAGCCAAAGTCGGGGGAGATCCGTTCCTACCCGTCCATGTCGAGTACGAACTCCACCACGGCGCCTGGACTGCCTCGCGCCCCTGATCGCACGTCGCAGCGATGGCCCTGGCCCTGCCAAGCCGACCGTCTAAGCGAGTCGCTCGCAGTGGGACCACCTCTGGCTCGAAAAGGATCATCTTCACTTGGCAGCACGAGGCCGTCCACGCTCACGTGATCGGCTCACTACCGGGGATCATCTTCGCCTGTGGGGATCACCTTCATTCGTGCGTCACAGGAGCAGCGCACCCGGGGGGAACTCGAGGCGCGACAGTCGTGGACCGTCAACTCCGCCCGGATGGCCGTGGCGGCCCCGTGGGTGGTCCTCGCGCTCCTGACCTTCAGGACCGAGGCTGCCGCGGCGTTCAACTCCGCCGCAGGCGTGGTGGTCCTGCTGTCCGGCGCGGGGGCGTGCGCCGCGGCGTACTGGTTGATGCTCCGGATCGGCAAGCTGCCCGAGGAGAGGCGGGTGTTCCGATGAGCGCGGCCCTGGTGGGCGCCGGCATCGGGCTGATCGGTGGTGCGGGCTTCTGGCTGATCTCGTGGACGTGGGCCCGGCAGAGGTTCACGCTCATGGAACGAATCGCGCCGTACCTCCGGGACCAGCCCCGTACCTCGCGGCTCCTCCAGGAGAACGTGGCCACCCCATTCCCGACTCTCGCGCGGATCGCGGCCCCGCTGCTCAACGACGCCACGGCCGTGCTCGAGAAGCTCGGATCCACGACCACCACGGTTGAGAAGCGGTTGCGGCAGTCCGGCAGCCGGAACACCGTGGAGCACTTCCGCCTCGAGCAGGTGGCCTGGGCGACCGTCGGGCTCGCGTTCGCCCTCGTCCTCGCTCTCGCATCGATGGCCCGCGGCACGAACCCCGTCGCCGCCCTGCTGCTGGTCGCGATGGGTGCCGTCCTCGGTGCAACCCTCCGGGACCACGAGCTGTCCCGTGCCGCGCGGCGCCGCCAGCAGCGGATCATCGCCGAGCTCCCCGACTTCGCGGAGATGACGGCGCTCGCGGTGGCCGCCGGCGAGAACCCGGTCGCGGCGCTCGATCGCGTCTCCCGGATCTCCAGCGGCGCGCTCGCCGCGGAGGTTGCCGACGTCGTGGCGCAGACGCGCACCGGGTCGAGCCTCGGCGCAGCGCTCGCGGCCCTCTCGGCGAACGCCGCCTCCACGGAGCTCGCACGCTTCGCGGACTCGATCGTGGTGGCCACGGATCGAGGCACGCCGCTGGCAGAGGTGCTCCGCTCGCAGGCCCAGGACATCCGCGAGAACTCGCGGCAGCGACTGATGGAGGTCGGCGGATCCAAGGAGATCGCGATGATGGTCCCCGTGGTGTTCATGATCCTGCCCGTGACCGTCCTCTTCGCACTGTTCCCCGGTTTGGCCGTCCTCGAGGTCGGCCTGTGAAGGAAAGGAAACCCCATGAACCGCTTCCACGCCCTGGTGGCGAGCCTCGTCGTGTGGCTCGAGGAGAACGACGAGCGCGGCGACGTGCCCGGCTGGGTCCTCGTCACGCTCATGACGGCCGGCCTCGTCATCGCGATCTGGGCGATCGCCGGCGATGCCCTCGCACGGGTCTTCAACACCGCGATCGACCGGGTGCTGAGCGCCTGACGGGGGAGCGCGGCTCCGCCGTGGTGGACTTCGTGCTCGTTGGCACGCTGGTCATCCTGATCTTCGTGGCGTTGCTGCAGCTCGCCCTCGTCCTCCACGTGCGCAACATCCTCATCGACTCGGCGGCCGAGGGCGCACGGGCCGGCGCGCTGGCGGGTGCCAGCGACGCAGCAGCCGTCGAGCGCACGCGGTACCTCGTCGACCTCGCCCTCTCGCCGCGCTACTCCCGTGACGTGACCACGCAGCGGGTCGAGGTGGACGGGACCGAGCTCCTGCAGGTCGACGTCGCCGCGACCCTGCCGCTGTTCGGGCTCGCGGGTCCTTCCCGCGAGCTGGTGGTGAGCGGCCGGGCGGTGCTGGAGGACGAACTGTGAGCATCCCGGGGACGTCGAGGCTCCGCGAGCTGCTGCGCCGCCTGCCCCACGAGGATGACGGCAACGCGGTGATCGAGTTCATCGGGATGTCCGTGCTCCTCCTGATCCCGCTCGTCTACCTGATGCTCACCTTCTTCACGATCCAGGGGGCCGCCTTCGCCGCCGAGGGGGCTGCCCGTGAGGCCGGCAGGATCCTCTCGACCGGCGGCGACGCGAGCCGGCAGGCCGCCGAACTGGCCGCCAGCCTCGCCTTCGAGGACTTCGACCTCGGCCTGGACACGCCCCCGGCCCTGGACGTCGAGTGCGAGGCGAACCCGTGCAGCACGCCCGGTGCTCGCATCCACGTCACCGTGAGCACGCGGGTGACGCTCCCGCTCATCAACACCGGGCTCGCCCACACCGTCGGCGCCGTGGTGCCGATCGAGGGGCGTGCCGTGGCGGTGGTGGATCGCTTCCGGGTACAGGGGTGAGCGGTGTGAGGCAGCGCCTGGCCGCGCTGCGAGCGCGGGGCGAGGAGTCCGGTCAGGTGATGATCCTGACCCTCGGCCTCGCGATGGTCGTCCTCGCGCTCGTCTTCGTCGTGGCCTCCGTGTCCGCCGTGCAGATCGAGCGCAAGCAACTCCTCGCCATGGCGGACGCCGCCGCCCTCGACGCCGCCACCCGCATCGACGCCGCCACCTACTACGCCTCGGGCAGCGGAGAGGTGGAGGTCAGCGACGCGACGGTGCGGGCCGCCGTCGGGCAGTACGTGGCGAGCCACCGTTCCGCCCTCGGCCTGGAGCGGGCACGCGTCGGCGAACCGACGGGTTCCCCGGACGGCCGCAGCGCCCGGGTCACGCTCGTCACCGTGGCGGACATCCCGCTGGTGCCGTGGTTCCTCGAGGACCTGGGCGGCGGGGTTCCCCTCCGGGTGACGACGACGGCGCGCGCCGGCTGACCCGTCGCCCGTCGCCGTGCGGGTGGGTCGCGGTATCCTTGGAGGCGTCAACCCTCCCGGTGGCTGGGGGCAGCGCCGGTCCTTCTGGACGGAGGACTTCCCCCATGCGCAACCGCGGAATCCGGCAACTCGCAGGACTCGCGGCCGCCAGCGCGATCGCACTGGGGCTCTCGGGTGCAGGTGCGGCGTTCGCCGCCCCGGACAACCCGAGGACGGCAAGGAGCGCCGAGGGCGTGGACATGAACCGGGTCATCGTGCAACTCTCCGGTGACCCGATCGCCACCTCGACCGCGGTGGAGCGCTCGGGGAACGACAAGGTCCTGTTCAACGCCGCGAAGACCCGGGACGTGCGCGCCGACCTCGCGCGGGAGCAGGATGCCTTCCGGCAGTGGCTCAGGCGGAACGCGCCGGACGCGAGGATCACCGGCCAGTTCGACGTCGCCCTCAACGGCGTGGCGGTGGAACTGAACGGGACGCCCATCTCGGTGATCCGGCGGGCCCCGGGCATCACGGCCGTGGGCTACGAGAACCTCTACACGCCGATGCACCTGGACGACCCCGACCTCACGCTGATCAACGCGTTCGCAGGCTGGGATACCGCAGGCGCGAGCCACGAGGAGGAGTCCACCGATCCCTCCGAATGGGCGGGGCACGGAGTGCAGGTCGGCGTCATCGACAGCGGCATTGACATCACCCATCCCTGTTTCGACGGGGAGGGCTACCCGGACGCGGGCGTCGAGGATTTCGGTGATGAGGACCTGGTCAATGACAAGGTCGTCGTTGCCAAGGTCTTCAACAACAAGCTCAACCAGTCCCGCTTCACCGCCGAAGCCGTCGAGGCGCACGGCACCCACGTTGCCGGGACCATCGCCTGCGAGCTGGACACCCCGGCGGTCGTGCACGGAGTGAAGATCCCTAACGCCGTCAGCGGCGTGGCACCGGGAGCCCAGCTCGGCAACTACAACGTGTTCCCCGGCACGGTGGAGAGCGCCCGCTCTGAGGACATCCTGAACGCCCTCGACGCCGCCGCCGAGGACGGCATGGACGTCATCAACATGTCGCTCGGCGGCCCCGCGAACGGCAACCGGGACCTGCTGACCAACGCGGTCGACAACCTCGACCGCGGCGGCATCGTGGTGGCGGTCTCCGCCGG